>CAYQME010000019.1:0-39762 GCA_964418645.1 uncultured Flavobacteriaceae bacterium | reverse complement strand
GTGAGGTATTTAAAGCTTTAGAATATATAGTTGAGGAGATTAAAGCAAATGTTCCTGTTTATGGAAAAGAAATTTTTGAAGACGCTTCTCATCAGTGGAAAGTTAATTCTTAAGAGGAAAGACCGCTTCGCTAATAGACAAAAGAAACAAGACAAATCACAATTAAACAAACCAATAGATAAACACATCAACAATTAAACATATAAACGATTCAACATAAAAAGATGGTCGATATAACAAATAAATCAAATACACTACGAATAGCTACTGCACAAGCCATTGTAAAAATGAGCAAAATAGAAACTATTGAAGCTATAAAAAATGATACGGTTCCTAAAGGCAACGTCTTTGCGATGAGTAAAGCCGCAGGTTTATTGGGTGTTAAAAAAACTTCCGATTTACTTCCTGACTGTCATCTGCTTCCTATTGAATATACTGGTATCGACTACGACGTAAACGGATTGGAAGTCACTATTAATTGTACTATAAAAACCATTTATAAAACAGGTGTTGAGGTTGAAGCAATGCATGGTGCTAGTATTGTTGCCTTAAATATGTATGACATGTTGAAGCCTATAGATAAAGGCATAGAAATTCATCATATTAAATTATTAAATAAAAAAGGAGGAAAATCAGACTTTAAAGACCGCTTTAGAAATGAAATTACTGCCACTGTAATTGTATGTTCTGACACCATTTCAGCCGGACAAAAAGAAGACAAAGCAGGAAAAGCGATAATTGCCAATTTAGAAAAAAACAATGTTGATGTAAAGGCTTATGAAGTCATTCCTGACGAAAAAGATGTGATTCAACAGAAAACAAAATCTTATGTAAAGCAAGGTGTTGATTTAGTCATTTTTACTGGCGGAACAGGACTTTCTAAACGTGATGTTACTCCAGAAGCTCTAAGCGAAATCATCGATAGAAAAATTTCAGGAATTGAAGAAGCTATTAGAAGTTATGGGCAAGATCGCACACCTTATTCGATGCTCTCAAGAAGCGTTGCTGGAACTATAGATAAAACGCTAGTATTGGCATTACCAGGATCAACCAATGGCGCCAAAGAGTCTATGGAAGCTATATTCCCGTCAGTATTGCACATTTTTGGAGTGCTTAAAGGACAAAGACACGATTAATGAAAAAAAATAAAAACATATTACAGGATACCTTTGGAAGACAACATTCCTATCTACGCATTTCATTAACCGAACTTTGTAATTTACGATGTACCTATTGCATGCCTGCCGAAGGGATTCAATTGTCTCCAAAGTCTCATATCATGAGCTTTGACGAAATCTATACCATTGCTAAAACCTTTGTAGAAAATGGCGTTACAAAAATTAGACTTACAGGAGGCGAACCACTTGTGCGTAAAGATGTTCACATTATTCTAAAAAAATTAGCATCCTTACCTGTTGAACTTGCTATTTCAACAAATGCAGTTATTGCAGATAGATTTATAGATACATTTAAGTCTTGTGGTATTCAAAATATAAATGTGAGTTTAGATTCTTTAAATACTGATAAATTTAACCAAATTTCACGTCGGAATAACTTTGAAAAAGTCATTAATAATATTCATCTTTTAGTTGAAAAAGGATTCAATGTTAAATTAAATGCAGTACTCATAAAGGGATTTAATGATAATGAGATTATTGATTTTATTAAGCTTACCAAAACCCTTCCTGTTTCAGTACGCTTTATAGAGTTTATGCCTTTTGATGGCAATAAATGGAATAAAGAAAAAATGATGTCTTATGCTGAGGTGATGGCTCTTGTAAACGCAGAATTTAAACATGATGAAGTGTGGCGAATTAAAGATGCGCCTAACGACACCTCAAAAAATTATAAAATCGAAGGTTATAAAGGGTCATTTGCTATTATAAGTTCGGTTACCAATCCGTTTTGTGATTCCTGTAATCGCATCCGATTAACAGCCAATGGTAGACTGAAAAACTGTTTGTTTTCAGCAACAGAGTCAGATTTGTTAACACCACTTAGGGAAGGTAAGAATATTGAGCCTATTATTCAAAAAGCCGTTCAATCCAAATTCAAAATTCGTGGCGGCATGGATACCTTAAAAAAACTAGAAGAACCTAAGCTTCATGGGAAAAACAGAAGTATGATTGCTATTGGTGGGTAAGTAACCCAAGTCACTTCGAACGCATGTGAGAAATCGCATAATTTTTATAAAAAAATGAAGCTTCTGAGTTATGAATGCCTTCGCAGGAATGACAAAAACACTATGTCATTGCGAGACCTTTAGGTCGTGGCAATCTCAGCATGTATTAATAAATACCAATAAACGGATTACTTCAGTCGTCCCTATAATTATTGGATCTCCTTCGTAATCACATAGATATTAATGATTAGCCATATATAATCTTTCGTAATCCTCCAAAGTGTCAATATCTGAAACTAAATTGTCTGCCCTTATAGTAGAAACGTTCTTGGAATATTTTTGAAGTATTATTTTAGCGCCTTTATCATCATTCAATTGTGCTAACTCTTCAAAATAAATGCTATCAAACAATACAGGAACACCTTGTTTTCCTCCTTTATATGATGTAGCGATTATTTGACGTTTACCTATTTTGTACATATTTAAGACCTTATTTAAATACGCAGAATCTATCAAAGGTTGGTCAGCCAGCATTATAAACAATGCGTCAAAATTGGAATCACTTTCCAAAAGATGATTTATGCCAAAAGCTATCGAATTTCCTAAACCCTTTTCCCAGCTTTCATTAGCTAAAACCTCAACTTCATAGTTGTTAATCTTTGCATTAATAAGATTATAATTAGCCCCTAGAATCACACATATTTTAGATGTATTAGATTTTTTAGCAGTTTCAATAGCATGTCCTAAAAGTGAGGTGTTTTTCCATTTAAGTAATTGCTTTGGAGTTCCCATACGAGAAGAATCTCCTGCGGCCAGAATAAGAATGGCAATATTTGGTTTTTGAGACACTCTATTTTGCTTAAGCAATTATGCGTGAATGTTTCCTGTTTTCTCCTTCAGAGGCATAGGAATTCTATGTCGTGTTACAGATAGTATTTCAGAAATAATAGAAATGGCAATTTCTTGCGGCGTTTCAGAACCTATATCTAATCCTGCTGGACCATGAATTTTTTCTAAAAACGATTCTTCTATATCTGGATGATACTCCAATAAATGAGATAATAAATTTTCTCTTTTGTGTATTGGTCCTAATAAACCTATATATGCAGGTTTTGCATTTTTAACTGCCATTAACCATTTTAAATCATTGGCAAAACTATGCGTCATAATCATAATTGCTGTATGATTATCAATACTACTTGTATTTAATTCATCGGGTATAATTGAATAAAATTCAGTGGCCCCAGCAAAGTTTTTGATGGTTTTAGATTCAGTTGGACTAGCATATATACTTACTTCCCATCCATTTAATGCTGCCAATTGACACAATTGTACGGCGTCATGCTCTGCACCAAAAATTACCAATTTAAAACAAGGTGGCATTTCTTGTGAAAAGACAGAAAGAGCATTATTCTCTTCAAAATCCATTGAAACAAAATGTTTTTCGTTTTCAATATCTAAATAAGTTCCTATTCCAGAATGTATGCCTTCTTCTTTTGAGAAATACGATGCTATCTTAAAATGATTTCTGGTTTTTAAACATTTATTAAATGACTCAATAAAATTATCATTTGGCTCAAAAATCTCAAGTAAAATATAAAGTATGCCTTCACAACCCAACCTAAATCTGCCGTCATAAGACATCATTTTAGAATGCCCATTTTTAAAAACTGATTCTGATTGTCTTAAAATATCTTTCTCCACACAACCTCCACTCACAGCACCAATCATAGTTTTATTTTCAAGAATAAGCATACGTACTCCAGGTTTTCTATATGAAGATCCATCTAAGGCAACAACTGTTGCTAAGACTGTTTTTAAACCTTGTTTTTTAGCTAACTGATAACTTTCAACAATGGTTTTAAACTCATGTGTCATAAAATCAATTTGTTAACTTTTACTAACCAAGCAGTTTTTTGGTTTTAATATGATTTGCAAAAGGTTGTTTTGTTAAACGTTGACCTGTTGCCTGATAGAGTGCATTTGCCAATGCCCCGACAGCTGGTGGTAGTCCAGGTTCTCCTAATCCAGTTGGTGCAATCTCATTCTCAACAAAGAAAACCTCAATTTCTTCTGGTGCTTGAGAATGTCGCATCAATTGGTATCTATCAAAATTATTTTCATTAACAGCTCCATTATTAAAAGTTAATTGACTGTACATAGCATGTCCTATTCCATCAATAACACCACCTTGAACCATGTTTTTAGCAGCATCTCGGTTTACTACAATACCACAATCAACTACGCACCAAACTTTTTTGACTTTTGGATGACCATTGTCTAAAACCACATCTACAACTTCTGCAACATAGCTAGAATGACAAAAATAGGCTGCCACACCACGATAAATACCAGGTTTTGGTTCTCCCCAATTAGATTTATCCTTCACTAATTTCAGAACACCTGCATAACGCTCAGCCTCATATTCATGCTTTTCTCCAACTGGGTCATTAATGGCTCGATCAAATAATTCCAATCGAAAATCAATAGGGTCTTTTCCTGCTAATTCGGCAACTTCGTCTAGAAATGACTGTTCTGCACCAGCTGTAAAATGAGATCTTGGAGCTCGCCATGCTCCTGTAGTAATATTGGTTTTTGCTCCAATTTTTTCAGCTAAATAATTATCAACCGTACCTGCTGGAAAACGATTAGGAAAAACAGATCCCTCGGGTAGCCCAGAACCTTTTACTGAAAACGCAATTAAATTGTTATTTTCATCTAATCCTGCTTTATACCTAGATTGATAAGCTGGTCTATATGTTCCTTGGGTCATATCATCTTCTCTAGTATAAATAAGCTTAACAGGTGCGCCTATTTTTTTTGAAATAGCTGCTGCTTCCACTCCAAAATGCACATAAAGCCTTCTACCAAAGCCTCCACCCATTCGTGTCATATTAACCGTAATGTTCTCAATTGGCATGTCTAGTAATTTAGAAACTGAACCTTCTAGTGCTTCAGGTGTTTGTGTTGGACCAATAAGTTCAGCAGATGTATCAGTAACATTAGCAAAGAAATTCATGGGCTCCATCGTGTTATGGGCAAGGAATGGGGAGCTATATGTGCGTTCTATCACTTTTGCTGCTTTCTTGAATGCACCATCTGGATGGCCATCTTTCCTACTTTCTTCAACCTTACCAAATGCAATGGCTTCTTCTAAATTCTTTAAATGCATTTCAGAATTCTCCAACTTACTTATAACTTCCCAATTGGCTTTAATAGCTTTTTTTGCTTTCATTAATTGCCAAGTGGAATCTCCAACAATAGCAATGAGTTGTAAAAACCCCTTTTCATCAGACCAAGTTGGATCTTTAATAGACGTATCTATGATAAAAGCATCTTTTACTCCTGACATACTTTTTATTTCTTCTGCATTGAAATCTTTTACCTTCATACCAAAGGCAGGTGGATGTTGTATCATAGCAAGTTGCATTCCTTCTCTTTTGAAGTCTAAACCAAAAAGAGGTTTGCCTGTAACAATTTTCTTTGCATCTACATTTTTAATACTACTCCCTATTAATTTAAAATCCTTTATCTCCTTGAGTTCAACTTCTTTGGGGATTTCAATACCCACAGCTTTTGAAGCTATCTCTCCATATGTTATTGTTCTTTCTCCGTTTGTTTCTTTGATAATTCCTTGAGTAGCATTTAAATGTAAAACAGGTACTCCCCATTCTTTTGCAGCTGCTTCCAATAACATTCTTCTGCCAGTAGCACCTGCCATTCTCAAGGCATTCCAACTTAATCTAATCGATAAGCTTCCGCCGGCAAATTGATTCTGATAAAACCCTGTGTTTAATGGCGCCTGTTCAACAACTACATTTTTCCAATCAACATCTAGTTCTTCTGCCACAATCATTGGCATGGAAGTTCTTACATTTTGACCAATCTCGGGATTAGGTGAATATATGGTGACCAAGCCTGTATCTCCAATTTTGATATACCCATTTATATCAAACCACTCATTGGGAACCTCAACTTCTTCAACTTTGGGATCCGAAATACATCCGGTTAACCAGCTAAATCCTATAAGCATACCGCCACCTGCTGCTGCTGTCACTTTTATAAATGAACGTCTGTTATATTGCGTTTTTATTTTTGTCATGATTTCTTAATTTAAAGCTTTGATGCCGTTTTGATTGCCTGTTTAACTCTAACATAAGTACCACACCTGCAGAGGTTTCCATTCATAGCAGAATCAATATCCTTATCCGAAGGGTTTGGATTGTTCTTTATTAGTGCAGCAGCTGTCATAATTTGCCCTGATTGACAATATCCACATTGTGGAACATCATGCTCCAACCATGCTTTCTGAATAGGATGATTGCCCTCTTCTGAAAGCCCTTCTATAGTTGTAATTTCAACATCTTGTAATTGCGAAACTTGTAGCAAACAACTCCTTGTAGCTACGCCATCAACATGAACAGTACAAGCGCCGCATTGGCCTATACCACAGCCATATTTAGTTCCTACTAAATTTATTTGATCTCTTAACACCCATAATAAAGGGGTGTCATTGTCGGCCTCTATGGTATGAGGTTCTCCATTAATTTGTAATTGAAATGTTGGCATAAGCTAGTGTTTTAATTAGTACTCTAATATCTAAAACATATGCAGAACGCATAGGTCTTTAAAATTACTAAAAAAAATGCAGCTTTTTTTTATTTAACAAAGAATTAAGATGCTATATATAAAACTATTTAATTTTTAATATGTCTCTTTTATCCAATTGTAAGGCTTTCTCTTTATCCAATCGCCCCTTGTAAAATCTGGAAAATCTTGCGGTTCGCCATTATTTTCAATGGATGCTTCAGAAAGCGGTGTTATTGCACTCCAAGCTGCAGCATCGTAAGCATCTAATGGTGGCGCAATATTTTGTTTAGCCGATTCAATAAACGCATGAATTACAAAAAAGTCCATTCCTCCATGTCCTGCTCCCATAGCATGTTCGCCATATTTTTTCCACAGTGGATGATCGTACTTTTCTAACCACTTTGTTGCTGAATCCCAACGATGTGGTTCTGACTTTCCTTCTATGTAAATTCTATTGCCATCAACTTCCCAAAGTCCATTGGCTCCTTGAACTCTAAATCCTAAAGAATACGGTCTAGGTGAATTACAATCATGTGTTACAATAATGGTTTCTCCATTAGCAGTGTCTATAGTTGATGTAATGACATCGCCTTGTTTGAATTTTAATTTTGCATTTGGATGATTTTCTACTCCATTTGCAACAATATAATTATGCAATCCTATGCCTTTTGAAGCATGTGATGTTAAAGACATAAACCGATTGCCTCTATTTACATTACACATGGTCGCAATTGGTCCTACACCATGAGTAGGATACACATCTGCATTTCTTAAAAGCGAATGTTGCGTTCTCCAAGCCGATTCTGAAATTCCTTTATTACCAAATTCAACGCCTTTCCCATAAGCGGTTTTACCATCGTTTAATTTTACGCCACGTAAATCATGTTGATAGCCACATCTAAAATGCACTAACTCACCAAAAACATCTTGTCTTACCATATTTAAGACTGCTAAAACATCTCTTCTATAACATACATTTTCCAAAATCATCATGTGAGTTCCTGTTTGCTCATGTGTATTAACTAAATCCCAACATTCTTCCATTGTATTGGCAGCAGATACTTCTAATCCTGCATATTTCCCCGCTAACATGGCGTCTTTAGCCATTCGTGTATGCCATAGCCAAGGTGTTGCAATTATAACTGCATCTACGTCTTGTAAATCCAATAAATTCCTATAGTCATGCTCATCACTTCCAAATACTTTTGGTTTTATTTGTCCTGCTTTGTTTATTTTATCCAATCCAATTGTTATTCTTACAGGATCTATATCACAAATTGCAGTTACTATTACATCCTCTCTTTGCAATACGTTGCTAAGATGATTTGTGCCACGTAATCCAACACCTATTAACCCAACTTTTAAAATGTCTTTATTATTTGTATTAGTCATTCCAAATGTTAGATTTGGAACCATAGATATTCCTGCTCCAGCAATTGCTGTTTGTTTAATAAAATGTCTTCTTGAATTCATAATGGTGGTTTTATTAATACTAGATATAAAAATATACAAATATGTTTATCTTGAACAATTGAAAAGCAATTAACTTATACATCTATTATTTTATTAACTTACATGCTTTGATTTTAACTTATACTTCATGAAAACTAAATATTTTTTTACAATTCTTCTGTCATTTTTTTCAATCACATTATTCCCTCAATCTTTTGAGAATAAAATTATTGAGTTAGACCATTATATTGAAAATGCTCTATCCGTTTGGAATCCTCCTGGTCTTGCTGTTACTGTTGTAAAAGATGGTGAAATAATTTTTAAAAAAGGATACGGTGTAACCAATATTCAAACTCAAAATCCTGTTAATGTAAACACTTTATTTGGCTGTATGTCGACCACCAAAGCATTTACAGCTGCTGCTTTAGCAATGTTGGTTGATGATGGAAAAATAAAATGGGATGATCATGTTATAAATTATTTAACAGATTTTCAGCTTTATGACCCTTATATTACTCGAGAATTAACTATTAGAGACTTACTTACGCATAGATCTGGTATAGGCAACACTGATTACCTATGGTCATGGATGACAATAAGTGGTGATAGTGCACTCTATAAAATGCGAGAGGTTAAACCTACTTACTCCTTAAGGTCTAGTTTTATATATCAAAACCTCATGTATTTAGCAGCTGGAAAAGTTATTGAAAAAGTGAGTGGACAATCTTGGGAATCTTTTTTAAAAGAGCGTATTTACAATCCTTTAGGCATGCACGAAACTTTTGCTACATATGACATGGTGAAAGACAAAGAAAATAAAGCAGATGCTTATATGACTTTTGAAGGGAAAACTATTAAAATTGACCAACTTATTGCTGATGAAATTGGTCCAGCAGGATCCATGTGGTCTAGTATAAACGATATTGGCAAATGGATTAATTTTCTATTAAACAATGGCATCCAAAATGGAGACACCTTAATTAATTCAAAAAACTTTAATGAACTTTTTAAACCACAACAAATTATTCCAGCAAACGAATTTTATCCTACACAAAAACTCACTAAACCACATTGGACGACCTATGGATTAGGATGGTTTCAGCATGATTATAAGGGTAAAATGGTTCAGTTTCATACGGGGAGTTTACCAGGAATGGTGGCTATTGCTGGTTTAATTCCTGAGGAAAATATAGGCGTTTATGTTATGGGAAATCTTGATCATGTAGAACTGCGCCATGCTATTATGTATGCCGTTTTTGACCTTTTTATGGATGGTAAAATTACAAGAGATTGGAGCACTGAGTTTAAGAAACTCTACACTCAAAAAATAGAAACGGAAAAACCAATAAGAATTGCAAATACTAAACCTTCTTTATCTATTGATAAAATGTTAGGAACCTATAAGCATTTGCAATATGGAACTGTTGAAATTACTAAAACTACAAAAGGAATTCAATTTAACTTAAACAATACTGTAAAAGGCACAATGTCTCATTGGCATTATGATACTTATCAAATAGGTTTTGATTTAAAAATGTATGGCAAAGCAATGGTTAACTTTAGGCTAAATGCTGAAGGCGAAATAGGCTATCTTGAAGTTTTTGGAGAACGGTTTGACAGTATTAAACACTAAGGAAAATAGTGACTCCATCAGGATTCGAACCTGAATCTAAAGTTTAGGAAACTTTTATTCTATCCCTTGAACTATGGAGTCAATTTGCATATGATTTGTTAAAATGTGGATTAGTTTTTTCTGGTTTAATGTTGTTTATATTCCCAACTTCTTACTCGTAATTCTGCATTTTCCCTAATGTCTTGCCAAAATAAATTGATGTCTCCAACATGATAATTCTTTTTAAATATTGCAAATAGGCGTAATGGAAAATGAGGAAGGGAAGTCCAAACTAACCCATCAGTAATTGTAATTGTAAGCGCTTTTTTATAAAGTTTTCCATTGCTATATAAAAATCCTTTATGTTGGTCTCTCGAAGTAGCTCGTTTAGCATTCCAAGTAATTGGATTAGACGTCACACTTCCTTTAAACCAATCTTTGTCTTTTTTTGGATACGTATTTTTCTTATAGGTGTTCCAAGACACAAAACCTCCTGTTTCATCTGAAGTTATCATAGGTTTTATAGTTTCAAATTCATTTGGACGCATTCCCATTCCGGGTAAATAAGCTGCAATTAATTGTTTTTGAAGGTTTGTCCCATCAAAGAACTCTTTTAACAATCGTCTTGTATGTGTGGTGCCTTGACTATGACTAGCAATAATAATAGGTCTGCCTTTGTTGTAGTGTTTTAAATAGAACTCAAAAGCAGCCTTAACATCTGCATAAGCAATTTCAAAAGCTTGCTTTCCACCTTGATTATACATAGCATATGACCGAATATGCGCTTGCCTATAAAAGGGCACATAGAGTTTTCCTGCTGTTGTCCAAGCTGAAGCTTGAAACTGTACGGCTGTATTTAATACCTTTTTATTTTGCACAGCATCATCTACAGGAATATTCCAACGTGTGTCTTTTGCATCTAAAAATAATGTAGGGTACACATAAAACACATCAGCCATAAGAGTGTCTTGTCCTTTTGATGCAAAGGCTTGTAAATCTGTTGAATACGTCCATGGCAATACAGCCCAATTCTGCTCTTGTTCATAATTTGGAGCTAATGGTACAGCATTATTTTTAAACGTTTGTGTGTGATAAATAGGTTTACAGCTATTAGTAGCTACAAACAATACAATGAGTATATACACAAATTGGCCGTTCTTAATTTTAAAAAACCCATTCATTCTCTAATTCTTTTAAGGATGCAAATATAATATTAATAGCCTTAATTGACCGACTCACACACAATTGATATCTAAAAAGTTTGAGTTTTCAAATATCAATCTTTCGTTTTATAAATGTTAAAGAAATGTTAATTAATGCTTTTTACAGTAACAATTAGTGCTTAAATTGCGTCATATAGTTGTAAATCATTTTATAACATATAATTAATTTCATCAATCAATTAAAGTGTAATTAGCGAATGAAACATAAAGTAAATGGCAAAACCATCACTAAAAAGAAACATTCAAAATTGCTATTAGAAGAAAAAAGCTCATGAGAAATCAAGAGCTTTTATCGTTTTAAATAAAGATGAGTACTCCAAATAAGTCTCCGTTTAATAAAGTTTTAGACACAATTTATTAGAAGCTGCCTTAAAAACTATTTAACATATCATTATCATGTTTTTATCCAATTATCAATTATTTTTATCCGAAGTGTAGAAAGTAATTAATTTTTAAACTAAATGATTATGTCTAGAAAAGTAATTACCCTTTTAACAATACTAATTTGCGTTACAAATAACGCTCAGGTTAGTGATTTTAATATTAAAGAATTCTATCCCATTGATAATTCACATTCTTTTATTGAGTTTTCTGTAAAATACATGAGTTATGCCAAAGTAAAAGGTAGGTTTGAAAAGTTTAATGGTACTTTTAAGTATGATGAGAATGACATCACTAAAACTTCTGTATCTTTTTCTATTGATGTTAATTCTATTGATACAGATCATGATTGGAGAGATAAAGATTTAAAATCTGAAAATTGGTTTGATGCAGAAAGTTTTTCAAAAATTAATTTTTTAAGTAAGAAAGTGAATGCTACAGATACAGGGTTTGATATAATTGGGAATCTTACCATAAAGGATGTAACCAAAGAAGTTGTCATTAAAATGAACCATGCTTCAGGTGTTCTCAAAGATGTTAGAGGAGATTCTCAGGTGATTCTTTCAGGTGCATTTACTATAAATAGAACTGACTATGGCGTTGAAGGAAAAAGGTGGAGCGCAGTTAAAGAAGGAATAACTGGTGTTGCAGATGAAGTAAAAATTGAAGTGAGTATTTTAGGAAAACAGACAAACGAACGAAACTTTAGAAACCGTTTTATTCAAAATGAAAAAAGACCTCCTGGAAAACTTTACAAAACTATTACAGAGAATGGTATAGAAGCAGGATTCAAATTATTTGAGGAAATGCAAAATGATTCTGAATCGAAATTAAATCCGTTTTCCTTACATAATGTTGGGTTTATGTTGCTTAAAGAGGGAAAAACAAATGAAGCCTTGAAAGTGCTCAAAAAAAATATTGAAGTATTTCCAAACGAAAGCAGGCTTTTTGATTCTTATGCCGAAGCTCTTTCTACTTCAGGTAATCTAATCGAAGCAAAAATATATTACCAAAAATCTCTCGAAATGAATGTAAACAATATAAATGCTAGTGAAATTTTAAGACATTTTAATTAGAAAGGCTAAGAATTTTATCAATCGAGGATAAAATGGTTATTGCTATTTCCATTTGTGATTTTATCATATTAATTGAGACTTCGCGGTATCGTAATGATTTGGCAATTGCATTTTTAATTAATCTTTCATCTTTTATTTCATCATAATCAAAATTATAATTTAAAGTTGAATTTGAATTAATAATATCAAATTTTGGGGAAACATGTTGTATGGAAATAAGCTGCAAAGATTCGCCTAGTTTAGTAATTACATCATTGTTATATCTGGTATTTTCTAAATATGTTAAGTATTTTTGATTAAAGCATTGTCAATACGAATTAGAGCACCATTTGCAATATTAATATCATTACGTTGTACATTTTTGTTTACTGGTGTAAGTTGTTGCAACCCCAAAAAAGCATTACTAATTAACTCGTGTTCACGAGAGTTAATGGTAGCAGAATTATTAAATAATTGCACTGATTTATTTAGGTTATCATTCTTCTTTCTTAGTAAGGCAGTTGTGTCTATTGATAATTCAGTTTTTAGATTTTTTAAAAACTCTATATCTGCTATATGCAATTTTCGATTTTCATTCCAATTATTAATACTCAAGGCTATCAAAATCCCAATAATAACCAACGCAATCTCTCCAATAGCGAGCGTATTTAAGGTATTTACCAGTTTTATTTTGTTCCATAAGGTTATAGCGTATTTTCCTAAAGAAGTTTATCATGATTAGTTAGTTAGCAAATCTAAATATACAGGTTTTTATTTGAAGAAGATTTTGAAAACAAAAAAACCTCACTATTTCTAGTAAGGCTTTATAAACTTGCTCCTCCTCTAAGACTCGAACTTAGGACCCTCTGATTAACAGTCAGATGCTCTAACCAACTGAGCTAAGGAGGACTGTTTTTTTCGCTTTAGCGAGCGCAAATATAAATTATTTTTAAATGACTACAACTATTTTAGCTAAAAAAATTAATTGAAAATCGCTTTAAAAATATCGTTCCCATTAGCAAACAATACCAATGTAATTAAAAGAAAGAATCCAACCATTTGTGCATACTCCATAAATTTATCACTTGGTTTTTTACCTGAAGCCATTTCGTAAAATAAAAACATAACATGACCTCCATCAAGTGCAGGTATAGGCAATAAATTAAGTACTCCTAGCATTATCGACAAAAACGCTGTAATGCCCCAAAAAGCTTGCCAACTCCATGTGTCAGGGAAAATATCAAAAATGGCTTTAAACCCTCCAACACCTTTGTATGCTCCTGTACTAGGAGTAAAAATTAATTTTAATTGCATCCAATACGATCCTATTTGATTTTTGAATCTTGTTAACCCAACACCGAAACTTTCTCCTAATGAATATTGTTTTTCAACTATTTCATAATAACCTAATTTTTCAATATCACTATAACTGCCTCCTGAATAAATGCCTAATTTTCCATTAGCATCTACTTGTAAAGTTTTAGTGATTTTATTATTTCCTCTTAAAAGCTCTACTTCAATAGATTGATTTTTTAAGTTCTTTAATCGTTCTTCTAACTGATCAAAATATTTTAGTTCTTGGTTGTTAATAGAATGTACAATATCTCCTTTATTTAATCCTGCTGCTTTATTAAGTGAAGAATCTGCAACCTTGCCAATAACAAAAGGAAATCTCAATTCAAAAAAACCTCGGTTTTTACTCGTACTTAATCTTCCTAAAAAATCTTCAGGTAAATTGATTTTTTGTTCTTCACCATTACGATTAATAGTTATTACTTGAGCTTCTAAAAAATATTTTCTTAAATCAGAATAATTTACAATCTCATGCTCGTTTATGGCTAGCACATTGTCTCCTGTTTTCAAACCTAACTCCTTTAATAATGGATTGTTTACCAAATATCCATCTTTAATACTACTTGCAGATATATCTGTATCTCCATAACCAAAAGCCATAAAAACGTATATAATTGCTGCCAAAATAAAGTTCACAGTAACACCTCCTAGCATAATAATTAAACGTTGCCAAGTAGGTTTAGAACGAAACTCCCAAGGTTGTGGTGGTTTTGCCATTTGCTCTTTATCCATACTCTCATCAATCATTCCGGCAATCTTAACATAACCACCTAATGGCAACCAACCAATACCATAAACTGTTTCTCCTATCTTCTTTTTAAAGAGCGAATATTTAATATCAAAAAACAAGTAAAATTTTTCTACTCTTGTTTTAAATATTTTAGCTGGAATAAAATGTCCTAATTCATGTAAAACAATAAGTAAGGAAAGGCTCAATAAAAATTGAGATATTTTAATAACAAACTCCATGTATCTTTAGTCAAAAATTATAAAGGCACAAAAGTAAGTATTTAGAGTTAGTATAAAAAAGATAATCATAATACAGACGTATTTTTTAACATCCTTTTTTAATATTTAAAGATTTGGTTTCTAAATAGTGTCGTATTTTTGTGCCCTAAAACAAATATTGGGTTTTTATGTTATCATTTTTTAGCAAATATAAATTCTTTGGGATTACTTTTTCAATCCTTTCTATTATCATTGTTTCTATTATCTATTCTTTACTAAAACCTAAAAGAGTACTCCCCATTTACCAACCTTCTCAAGTTAATTCTGAAATGGTAGATACAACTATTCAATACAAGAAAAAATATCATACTATAGCCGATTTTAGTTTTACCAACCAAAACGGGAAAACGATAACTCAAGACGATTATAAGGATAAAATTTATGTGGCCGATTTCTTTTTTACAACCTGCCAAACCATTTGTCCAATTATGACAAAGAATATGCATGAGGTACAAAAAAGAACAATTACTGATAATGATATCATGTTCCTTTCTCACACTGTTACTCCTGAAATTGATAACGTAGCCCAATTAAAACGTTATGCTGATGAAAAAGGGGTAAATGCTTCTAAATGGAATTTGGTAACTGGAAATAAAAAACAAATTTATGAGCTTGCTAGAAAATCATATCTGGCAGTAAAAGATAATGGTGACGGAGGTCCTTTTGATATGATACATACCGAGAATTTTATTCTTATTGACAAGGTTCGACAAATACGCGGATTTTATGATGGTACAAACCCAGAAGAAATAGACCGTTTGATGGAAGATATAAAAATTTTAGAAGCATCCTATAAAGACTAATTCTTTTTATTACTTTTGCTTCTTTAAAATGAATCTAAATAAGGATGGTATTCACTATTGCTGATTTAAAAAAAGGTGAACGCGGAGTAATTACTAATATTTCTTCTGATAATATTCCTCTGAAATTGCTCGAAATGGGCTGCCTTCCTGGAAATACTGTTGAATTAATTCAAGTTGCTCCTTTTGCAGACCCAATGTATCTAGACATAAATGGTTGTCATCTTGCAATTAGAAAAGAAACTGCAGCATTAATTGTAATTGAAAAGGAATTAAATGAGTAAACAAATTAATGTTGCCCTTATCGGAAATCCAAATACTGGAAAAACATCCGTTTTTAATGCCCTTACTGGTTTAAATCAAAAAGTAGGGAACTATCCAGGTATTACAGTTGAAAAAAAAGAAGGCCTTTGTAAACTGCCTCGTGGTGTTAAAGCGCATATTATAGATCTCCCAGGAACCTATAGCCTAAATGCTTCATCGATAGATGAAAATGTTGTTATTGAATTGCTTTTAAACAAAAATGACAAAGACTTTCCTGATGTTGCAGTGCTTATAAGTGATGTTGAAAATTTAAAACGAAACCTCCTTCTCTTTACGCAAATAAAAGACTTAAAAATCCCAACCATTCTTGTCATTAATATGGCTGACAGAATGAATAGAAAAGGCATTTCTATTAATATTCCGCTTTTAGAACAACGCTTAAATACAACTATAGCTTTAGTAAGCACGCGTAAAAATGAAGGCATTCAACATTTAAAAGATCTTATAAAGAATTATAAAGAATTGTCTTTAAAACCGTGTTTGGACACCTCAACTATTGATGTTGAGTATTTTAAAAATTTAAATAATGCATTCCCTAATCAAGACCTTTTTAAACTTTGGTTAGTAATTACCCAAGATGTTAATTTTGGAAACGTAGAACGACAAGAAATAGACCTTTCACAATTTAAAACCAAATCACATTCCGAATTAAAACGATTACAGCAAAAAGAAACTATAAAACGTTATCAATTTATTAATGCCGTTCTTAAAGAAGGACAAACCATAGATACATCTAAAGCGACAGGGTTTAGAGCAAAATTTGATAGAATTCTCACACACAAAGTTTGGGGTTATGTTATTTTCTTCATCATTTTGCTTACTATTTTTCAAGCCATTTACGATTGGGCAAGCGTACCAATGGATTTTATTGATGCCTCTTTTGCCTCACTTTCCGATTGGATTAAAAACACTTTTTCTCCAGGTGTATTCACCGACTTACTAGCCGAAGGTATTGTAGCAGGAATTGGTGGTATTGTTATTTTTATACCTCAGATAGCTTTCTTATTTCTTTTCATTTCAGTATTGGAAGAAAGTGGCTATATGAGTCGCGTTGTATT
This sequence comes from uncultured Flavobacteriaceae bacterium, assembly GCA_964418645.1. Lineage (GTDB taxonomy): Bacteria > Bacteroidota > Bacteroidia > Flavobacteriales > Flavobacteriaceae > JAADHG01. Next base: position 22,784 of record CAYQME010000019.1, on the reverse strand, counting down.
TTTAATGGACAGAGTTATGCGTCGTTTTGGCTTAAGTGGTAAAAGTGTCGTCCCTCTTATTTCTGGTACTGCCTGTGCAATTCCAGCAATTATGGCAACTCGTAATATTGAAAACTGGAAAGAACGTTTAATCACAATTTTAGTAACGCCTTTCATTACTTGTTCTGCGAGACTCCCTGTGTATTTAATCATTATCGCATTGGTCATTCCTGAAGGACGCCTTTTAGGGTTGAGTTATCAAGCTCTTACATTAATGCTGCTCTATCTTATTGGGTTTGGTATGTCTGTGTTTTCGGCGTATATTTTAAATAAGGTATTAAAAACTAAAAGCAAGTCTTTTTTTGTAATTGAAATGCCAAGTTATAAAATTCCTCTTCTCAAAAATGTTGCAATTACTGTTGTAGAAAAAACAAAAACTTTTGTTTTTGAAGCAGGTAAAATAATATTAGCCATCTCTATTATTTTATGGGTTTTAGCATCTTATGGTCCTGGAAAATCCTTTGCTAACGCAGAAACTATTGTGCGTTTTGAAAACCCATCCTTAAATATTATTGAATTGGAAGACAAAATTGCGGCTCATAAACTCGAATATTCATATATAGGAATTATTGGAAAAGGTATTGAACCTGTTATTAAGCCTTTGGGTTACGATTGGAAAATAGGGATTGCATTAGTGACCTCCTTTGCAGCAAGAGAAGTGTTTGTTGGTACACTTGCCACAATTTACAGTGTAGGTAGTGCTGATGTCGAACAAGACGATACTATTAAAAATCAGATGGCAGCAGAAGTTTATCCTAACGGAAATAAAATATTTACATTGGCCTCAGGAATATCTCTATTATTATTTTACGCTTTTGCTATGCAATGTATGAGTACTTTAGCTATTGTGAAACGTGAAACCAATACTTGGAAATGGCCATTAATTCAATTGTTTGGTATGACTACCATTGCTTACATTGTGGCTTTAATTGTGTTTCAGTTTTTAAAATAAAAAGAAATGTTTAACTGAATAAAACGACTACAAAATAATGAATAACACTTTTCAAACCATATTAGTAATTATTACTGTAGGATTTGCTGTTTTGTTTTTAGTTAAAAAATTCTTGTGGAAGCCCAGAAAAAATAGCAATAATTCTTGTGGTAAAGACGATTGTGGTTGTCACTAAAAAACTAAGAAATACTTATTATTACTCCTTTTCTTTTGAAATATTTATACTCATCCCTACAGAAAAATAGGTCATCGTATGACTAATTCCTGTACCAAAAGACGCATCTAACTGAAAGTTGTCTTTGATGAAATACGTTAAGCCTGTATCAAAATTGACTTTATGAGTATCAAACTCTACAACACTCCCATAAGGCTCTGCATAAAATCCAATTTTATCTGTAATACTAAAACCAAATGCCAATGAATATGTAAAGTCCCCTTTCCCAACTCCAAAATAGTCATAACCTATATTATACCCTATGCCTAAAGCTTCATTTATTGTATGAGAAATTGAAAGTTTATTAATGCTCCCCAATCTGTCATTTGTAAAGGTTTCTGATCCTGTTGGAAGAATTAAATGTGACAAAAAAGCAATTTCAGTATTGACGTTTTCTTTCTTTAATAATTGAATTTTTGTGCCTATCTCTAAATCACTTACTCCATTTCCTTTTTCAGAAGTAATCTTGTTTTTAATACTTTCAAATTGGTTAACAAATCTTATTTCAATCCCTTTTGTTAAACCATACCGCAAGAGTGTAGATGGTGCTAATAATTGACGTTCAGAAACACCATTGCCCTTTGAAGAGCCCATTAAAACTCCTATTTCTATCTGAAAACTTCCTTTGGGAATTGTTGATGAGCTTTCTGTTTGGTCGGGTCTGTCTGTTACAATGGTTTGTGCTTCAATTGAGATATTTATAAAAATTAAAGATATTATGCTTATTCTTATTGATGTATTCATGTCTTTGTTTAGAATTTAAAACAATCTCCAAATTTGTGCCACCAAAAAGGTAATTACTAATCCCATTATAACTGGTAATATAGAAGCGACTGTTGTCCATTTTACACTTTTGGTTTCTTTATAAATTGTATAAATAGTTGTACTACACGGATTATGTAATAAACTAAACAACATTAAATTAATAGCTGTAAGCAGAGTCCATCCACCTGTTCTCAATATATCTCCTGTAGCATTTACTGAATCCAATTCAAACATTACACCCGCGCCTTCTCCTCCGACAATACCACTTGTTAAAACGGTTAACATTAAAATAGTAGGAATAACAATTTCATTTGCAGGAATAGCAACAACATAAGCTAACAAAATAACACCATTAAGCCCTAATAAAAAACCAAATCCATCTAATGAATGAATAGTCCACGATGCTATACTCTCGTTCCCAATGTATATATTTGATATCAGCCAAATAACTGCTCCTGCAGGAGCTGCAAAAATAATGGCTCTCCATAGCACTATTACTGTTCTATCGATTAATGAGGTATAGATTGTTTTCCAAAAGCGCGGTGGTCTATATGGTGGTAATTCTAAATTAAACGTTGATATTTCTCCTTTTAATACAGTTTTTGTTAATGCCCAAGACACAAAAAACATGAAAAAAATACCTAAAATAGCAATTCCAATAACAGCAGATAAAGATGCTATTGAAGAAAAGGAATCTGGAACTACGGCTCCAATAAAAATAGTAGCAATTAATATTTGTGTAGGCCAACGTCCATTACATAAAGAAAAATTATTAGTAATAATAGCAATTAAACGTTCTCTAGGGCTGTCAATTATTCTTGTAGCAACTACTCCAGCAGCATTACAGCCAAAACCCATGCTCATCGTTAACGCTTGTTTACCATGTGCTCCAGATTTTTTAAACAAATAATCCATGTTAAAAGCAACTCTAGGCAAATACCCAAAATCTTCGAGAAGCGTAAATAAAGGAAAAAATATAGCCATAGGTGGCAACATTACAGCAATTACCCAAGCTACTGCTAAATACACACCATCAATTAAAAACCCATCCAACCACCAAGGCATTCCAATACTTGTTGCTAAACTTTTTAAAGCTGGATGTATATTATCTAACAATAAATTTGCTAACATTGATGAAGGATAATTAGCTCCTATTATGGTTAACCAAAGAATCACACCTAAAATCAAAAACATTATTGGAAATCCCCAAAATTTACTTGTAACTATCTTATCTATTTTAGAATCTAAACGAAATCGTCTTTTAATAGTATTAGTACTTATAGCTGTATTTGCAATCTCACAAGCATCCGCATAAATACCTTCTGCTAGTCCATCATGAAAATCATCACCAATTTCCCATCGCAAATCATTAGATAATGCAATTATATCTTCTATGGCATTTTTACTCATTATTTAATTTTAAACTAGGTTTCCCTTTTTTAAGGCATCCATAATATGTGTGTCCCCTTCTAACAGCCGAAAAGCAATCCATCTACTATTTGGTATTGAAGGAAATTGTCTTTTAATCTCTGAACTTAATTTTTTTATTGCACTTTCAATATTTTTTGGCACCTTTTTTATTTGATGTGGTTTGCAAATTATTTTTCCTCTAGCAACTTCATTTATGGTTTGAATTAATTCAGGTATTCCTTTATTAAATCTTGCACTGGTTGGTACTACTGGAATCCCTAAGTTTCTAGATAAAGTCCGTTCATCTATGCTTATACTATTGCGTTTAGCTTCATCCATTAAATTCAAGCACAACACGGCTTTATTAGTAATTTCTAAGATTTGTAAAACTAAGTTTAGATTTCGTTCTAATCTACTAGCGTCAACAACAATAACAGTTACATCTGGTTTCCCAAAAAGAATAAAATTTCGGGCTACTTCTTCGTCCTGTGAAGTAGAAAGCAAAGAATAGGTTCCTGGTAAATCCACTAATTTGAATTTTTGCGAATTATATTCAAAAGCACCCTCGGCTCTAGTTACCGTTTTTCCTGGCCAATTCCCTGTATGTTGACGCATTCCAGTCAACGCATTAAAAACGGTACTTTTTCCTGTATTAGGGTTTCCTGCTAATGCTAAAACAAAATCAAAATTACGAGTGTTTACTCCTAATTTTTTTAACCCATTTGCATTAAAATGGGTGCAAGTATCACAAGCACTATTTATTTTTTTCTCCATAATCTCAATCTTTTTTAATAAGTATTTTTGATGCTTGTTCATGACGTAAAGCGATGGATGCTCCTTTTACTACATATGCTATTGGGTTTTGCAATGGACTCACTAAATCAATACTTATTTCAGTACCTTTTACAAATCCTAAATCTAATAAACGTCGTCTATTTTCGCCTCTACTTTCCTTGGAAATTCCTAAAATATGTGCTGTTTCATTTTTTTTAAGACTAGATAATCTTACTATATTTTCTTCAATAACTTCATGTTTTTTTAAAACAAGAACGGTTATATTCGCTGCTACTATTGGTGCTAATTTAAATGCTTCACCTTCTGCATAAAAAACAACTCTCTCTTTATTGTTTTCAACAACTCGTATTTGAGATCCAATATGAATGTTTTCGGCAAGAATTTGTCTGTAAATTATATCTGGTTCATCTTCAATATGAATAATTTCCCCTACAGCATTTACTGCAAGAGAAGATAAAAATTCGCCATTTACATTTGCCATTTCCCCTGAATGTGTTGGAATTGGGTCACCATGTGGATCATACTTTGGATTGCCCAATTGGCTGGCTAATAAATTAGTTTCTTCATAATCCAATTCATGTTCTTTCAATTCGGCCATTTCATGCCATTCCGCTTTATCATACCCCGTTTTTTCTGCTAAATACTTTTCCCAAAGACGATGCACTCTAACAATGCGCAACGCATAATCTCTTCCTATGTTTGTTAGTTTTATAATGTCTCCTTCAAATTGTATTAATTCGTTAATTGACATTTTTTTTACCACATCAACGATAACTCTATCGTTAAACTTTAATGCGCTGGTTAAACCATTTACATTATCTTCTTTGCTAGAATTCTCGCTATGGTATAAATACTTTAAAACATCTTCAATAACAATTCTTTCGTTTAATTTTAAATTATTCCTTATTAACCAAACCCAACCTTTTTTTGGTCTAAATATCAGATATACTAAAGAAGTAATAGCAATAAATATTAATAAGGCGTATGCAGGGTTATATGTATTCATCTTAAATATTTATATATAAATTTTTAGCAGCGTTTTTTGAAATGATTAATTGTTCAGCTTTGCTTTCAATTTTAACAGAATGATCAAAAGGTTCAATGTCTAATACTTTTATGGTATCGCCTAAAGCCAAATTATTTTTGTTTAAATACTTTAGAAATACATCTGAGGAATCCTTAACATGGGTTAATACACCATTATCTCCAATGTTTATTTCCAATAAATTAACCGCATTGTTTTTTACAATGTTCCCATATCTATCTGGAATAGGATCGCCATGAGGATCGTGTGTCGGGAACTCTAAAAAGGCATCTAATTCATCTATCAATTTTTCGGATTTAATATGTTCCAATTGTTCAGCAACATCATGCACTTCATCCCACGAAAAGTTTAGTTTTTCTACAAGAAATAATTCCCAAAGGCGATGCTTCCGAATCACAATGGCTGCAATGGTTTTACCTTTTTTTGTTAGTGAAACACCTTGGTATTTCTTATAGTCTACCATTGCTTTATCGGCTAGTTTTTTAAGCATGTCGGTGACCGAAGATGCTTTAGTGCGCATCTTTTCGGCAATGGCATTTGTACTTACAGCAGAGCTTCCCTGCTTACCTAGATGGTAAATGGCTTTTAAATAATTTTCTTCAGATTGTGTAACCACGTGATTTGTTTTGTGGTTACAAATATACATAAATTTACTTAAGGGTAAATTTTTTTTTAGAGACGACTAAAAATATATTATATATCAAGCACGAAATGACAAAAAAGCATTAAAACCCTCTCTCTTTCTGCAACTGCTCATAAGCTTCTTGTACTTGCCTAAATTTTTCTTCGGCTCCTTTTTGATGTTCTTTACCTAAGTGCATCACTTTATCAGGATGGTATTTTTTAGCCATTTTTCGATAGGCTTTTTTAATCTCACTATCTGTAGCTGTTTTATCTATTTCCAAAATCTTATAAGAATTTGCTCTACTGCTATAAAACATCGCTTTAATACTTTCAAAATCACGAGGACTTATCCCTAAATAGCCAGCAATAGTATAGATTTGTTTGAATTCGCTTTCAGTAACCAATCCATCAGCCATAGCAATCCCAAATAAAAAGTGTAAAAGTTGCAAACGCGAAGGGTGATCCATCATTTGCTTTATTTGATAACAGACATCACGTGTTGAAATATTGGTTTGCTTCGATATATTTTTAAATAACTTAAAGGCGTGATTGGCACGTTCTTTACCATACATTCCAACAAATTGCTGGCGTACAAAATTTAGTTCCCGTTGGTCTTGCTTACCATCTGCTTTTATAACAATTGAAGCAAGAATGAGCAAACTCACTTCAAAATCGCCAGATTGGGTTTGTGTACCTGCATTTCCCCTTCCCATAGCATCTACAACACTTCCTAGTGCCATTCCAATAATAGCACCTATTGGACCTCCAAACGACCAGCCTAATGAGGCTCCTATCCATTTTGAAAAACTCATGTAACCTATAGATTTTAATTATGGGTAAATATAATATTTGTTAGTTGATAGTAATGCTAATATGTTACACAATTCCGTATCTTTGTTGTCAATAATTTTAAAATTAAAAACCGAGATATGTATCCAGCAGAATTAATAAAACCAATGCGTGAAGACCTAACCAGTGTAGGTTTTGAAGAATTACATACTGCCGAAAGTGTAGACACAGCAATAGCCAAAGAAAGCACAACTTTAGTGGTTGTAAATTCGGTTTGCGGTTGTGCGGCAGCCAACGCAAGACCTGCAGCACGAATGAGTTTACAAAACGCAAAGCGTCCAACACATTTAACTACTGTTTTTGCAGGAGTTGATAGAGAAGCGACAGATAAAGCGAGAGAATACATGATTCCGTTTCCTCCAAGTTCACCTTGTGTGGCACTGTTTAAAGATGGGGAATTGGTACACATGCTAGAACGCCACCATATTGAAGGGCGTCCAGCTGAATTGATTGCTGAAAACCTTGTTGACGCCTATAATGAGCATTGTTAGTTTGTCATTCTGAACACTTGCACTGAGCTTGTCGAAATGAAATGAAGAATCTCAAAAAAGAGGCTTCGATTCGCTCAAGCATGACAGAGCAACATAAAATATTAAACCACGTTTTTTACGTGGTTTTTTGTGACTTATCTTTATTTTTGACTCATGATAAAACTCTTATCTTATCCTATATCGTTTCTTTATTTCATTTTTTTTGGAATAACATTGGTTATTTTTCATCCTATACAATGGCTATGCTTAAATGTATTTGGGTATAACGCTCATAAACAAAGTGTCTCAATATTAAACTTCTTTCTATTGCGCTGTTCTAACATTTTAGGCACACGTTTTACATTTAACAATCCATATGAAATCTCTACAAATCAACCCTTAATCATTGTTGCCAACCACCAAAGCCTTACTGATATTCCGCCTATTATTTGGTATATGAGAAAACATCACCCCAAATTTATAAGCAAAATTGAATTGGGGAAAGGAATTCCAAGTGTGTCTTATAATTTAACACACGGAGGCTCTGTACTAATTAACAGAAAAAAGCCTATAGAATCTGTTACTGCCATTAAAAAGTTTGCCAATTATATTGAAACCAATAATCGTGCAGCGGTTATTTTCCCAGAAGGTACGCGAAGTCGAAATGGCATTCCCAAAAAGTTTCAAACCAGGGGTATCCTTACTTTATTCGAGCATATCCCTTCCGCCTTAGTCGTTCCAATTACCATTAACAATTCATGGAAAACCTTACGTTATGGAAAATTCCCTTTGGGCTTAGGTGCTCATATAAAATTTACAGTGCATAAACCAATTACAGTAAGCGACTATGAGGCTAATGCTTTAGCTGAAATGGTTGAAAAACAAATCACTCAAGACATTATCTATGAACAGTAAAGCATTAATAAAAACGACTAAAGCCTTTGTGAAAAAGGAATTAACAAACGCCGAAAGCGGACACGATTGGTTTCACATTTTAAGAGTATTTAATAATGCCTTACTCATCTCTAAAAATGAAAAAGTAGATACGCTTGTAGTAGCCCTTGGAGCCTTATTGCACGATATTGCCGATAGTAAATTTCACCAAGGTGACGAAACTGTCGGCCCCAAAAAGGCTCGTGAATTTCTGTTTAAGCACGATGTGGACAGTATAGTGATTGAACACGTAGTTAAAATCATAGAAAATATTTCTTTTAAAGGTGGTAATGAAGTTCAAAAATTTTGCTCTCCAGAATTAGATGTCATTCAAGATGCCGATAGGCTTGATGCCATTGGCGCTATTGGTATTGCGCGTTGTTTTAACTATGGTGGTTTTAAAAACCGAATGCTTTTTGACCCTGTGGTAAAACCCAATTTAAAAATGACAAAAGAAGAATACAAAGCCTCCACTACGCCGACAATTAATCATTTTTATGAAAAATTATTATTGCTAAAAGATAAAATGAACACCAAAACAGGGCGGCGAATTGCAGAAAAACGACATCAATTCATGGAACTATACCTTGACCAATTTTACGCAGAATGGGATGGTGAAAAATAAAATTATATATAAAACTATTGAAGGGGTTCCTAATGAAAAACTGTTTCAGGAATTAGCACACCTATACCATTATCTTTTTGAAGACGCCGATTTAAAATTCTTTAAACAACGCATTGATGTGCAATTAAAAGCATTGTATACTTTAGCCTATAACGATAAGGTTTTAATTGGATTTAAAATAGGGTATCCGTATAATGCTCATACTTTTTACAGTTGGGTTGGAGGCGTGCATCCTAAATTTCGCAATCAAGGGATTGCAAAACAACTGGCGAAAACTCAAGAAGATTATGCCAAAAATAAAGGATTTACAACATTGAGAACTAAGTCTATGAACCAATTTAAACCCATGATGATATTAAATTTTAAAAATGGTTTTGACATTACAAAAATATATACAAACAATAAAGGGCAAACTAAAATTGTGTTTGAGAAAAGTATAACCTAAAATAATTTTAATTGCCCGTCTTTAAACTGCTCATGAATTGAAGTATTTAATTTAGGTATCTCTTTTCCTTTAAAATACTTGAGTCGCGCTAATTTTACCAATTGATTGATTTGTCCTGCAATTTCACCTTCACCACGCATACGTGTTCCAAAACGAGAATCGTTTAAATTTCCGCCGTGGCAATTTTCTATTTGATGTAGTACTTTCTCTGCTCTATCGGGCATTGTTTTATGTATCCAATCACTAAATATTTGTCCTATAGCTCCATTAAGTCTTACTATGGTATGTGCAATTGACAAGGCTCCGTGGTCTGAAGCTGCTTTTGCCAACGGTAATATTTCGTGGCTATTTATTGATGGAATTATTGGTGCCAACATCACATTGACAGGAATCCCATTATCGCTTAATATTTTAACCGTTTCCAATCGTTTCTTTATGGTTGTTGTTCTAGGCTCTAAAATACGTCTCGTATCTTCAGATAATGAGGTAATAGACATATTTACAGCAACCAGATTATCCTTAGCTAATGCCTTTAAAATCTGTAAATCTCTTGTTATTAAAGCATTTTTAGTAATAATGCCTATGGGATGCTTGTATTTTAAAAACAGTTTTAAACATTGTCTTGTAATTTCATACTTCTTTTCGACTGGTTGATAGCAATCTGTATTTCCAGACATCACAATGGTGTGTGCGTTCCATGTTTTCTTTTTAAGTAACTTTTCAAGTAGTTGAGGAGCTGTTTTTTTTACAAGAATACGTCGTTCAAAATCCAGTCCAGCACTATAGCCCCAAAACTCATGGCTATTGCGCGCATAACAATACACACAGCCATGTTCGCAACCTTGATACGGATTCATAGAATACATCATTCCAACATCAGGACTCTCTACTTTATTCACTATAGTTTTTGGAAACACGTCTAAATAAAGTGTTTTATTTTTATCTGGTAATTCGCCTTCTTTTTTACAATATTCGAGAAATTCATCACGAATTTCGTGTTGCTGTTTGAAGAAACGATTGTGTACATTACGCTGTGCACCTCGCCCTTTAATAATAGACTTGGGTTTCATAATAGTTAAAATAAAAGCATGGATATTTCCCTTAAAATTACTTATTAATTGCATTGATAAATGTTAAAGAAAATGTGGGTTATTAACAAAAAGTAGTTATCCTTACAAGGGGCTTAGAAACAAAGCTGTCTTTTTAAAAAGGACTAAAAAGCAACAGATTGCTTCACTATATTCGTAATGACGTTTCTCTAGGATGCTACTCTCCGGAGAAATTTGCTTTACGCTTTTCTAAAAATGCCATAGTCCCTTCTTTAAAATCTTCGGTACCAAAACAGTTGCCAAACTCTTCAATCTCTACATTAAAACCATCGATCCCATCTTTAAAATTGGCATTTATAGCTTTAATTGTCGAACATATTGCTACTGAAGAATTTCGCATGATTTTATCTGCTATTTTTTTACAAAACGGCAAGAGTTCTTCTCTAGTAGTGGTGTGATTTACCAAACCATAAGCCAAGGCTTTATTAGCATCAATCATACCTGCGGTCATAATCATTTCCATAGCGCGCCCTTTACCAACCAATTGTGGTAAGCGTTGTGTACCTCCATAACCTGGAATTACTCCTAAAGACACTTCTGGCAAGCCCATTTTAGCAGTATCACTAGCTACTCTAAAATGGCAAGCCATAGCTAATTCTAATCCACCTCCTAAGGCAAAACCATTTACTGCGGCAATAACAGGCGTTTCTAAATTTTCTATATAGTTAAATAATAAATCTTGTCCTTTAGCCGCCAAACGACTGCCTTCTTCAGTATTAAAATCGGCAAATTCTTTAATATCCGCTCCTGCCACAAATGCTTTTTCTCCACTTCCTGTAATTATAATAACTTTTGTGTTGTTGTCGTTATTGGCTTCCTCAAAAGCATTGTGCAATTCATTAATAGTATCTTTATTAAGCGCATTCAGTTTTGATGAGCGATTAATAGTTATTGTTGTAATTCCGTTTTGAGAATCTGAAAGAATATTTTCGTAATTCATAGTTTATAAATGAGATTTCTGCTTTCGCAGGACGTTTATTATTTTGGGAAAGTAACCTTAAATATAGTTCCTTCGTTATCCTTAGGTGCAAAAGTAATACTTCCGCCATAAGCTTCAATAATATTTTTAATCATTGGTAATCCTAATCCCATGCCACTGGTTTTAGTTGTAAATTTTGGTTCAAATACTTTTGGTTTGTTTTCTTCAGAAACACCATTGCCATTATCGGAAACTGTAAACACAACATCCCCGTTTTTTGAAAACACATTAACATCAATTTTTGGAGTTCTCCCTTCTGGGATGGATTGAATTGCATTTTTTACCAAATTAGTCACTACCCGAATAAGTTGAGTTCTGTCAAATGTGGCTATAATTTCTTTTTCATCAGTCGTAAATGTGATATAGTTTTCAGTAAAAATATCCAAAGCCAAATCTATAACCTCAACCACATTAAGCTGCTCGCTTTTTTGAGCAGGCATCTTAGCAAAATTAGAAAATGCTGAAGCAATAGAGCTCATCGTGTCAATTTGCTGAATTAAGGTTTTGGTATATTCATCCACTTTTTTATGTATGTTTGGGTCATTAGGGTCAAACTTACGCTGAAAACTCTGCACGCTCAAACGCATTGGAGTAAGGGGGTTCTTAATTTCGTGAGCTACTTGTTTTGCCATTTCTCTCCACGCTTGTTCACGCTCGCTAGTTGCCAATTGTACTGCACTTTCTTCAAGCTCATCAATCATGCTATTATACGATTCAACCAATACAGAAACTTCTGCACTAGCTCCTTTTAGTGCAATCTTCTTGTTGCGTTTTTCTAAACGAGTTTCCTTCATCTTCCCGCTTATTGTTTTTAGTGAACGCGTAATGTATCTCGACACAAAATATGCAAATGCTATGGCTACTAAAAGCATTACAAAATAAGCATACCCTAAACGCACTAAGAACTCTTTAAGCTCAGCATTGCTAAACGAATCGTCTTCAAAATAAGGCACATTTAGTATTCCTAAAGGCTTTGCGTTAAAATCTGAAAAAATCGTGTATGACGATTGGTAATCACTTCCTAATTGTTCGTTTTTTTCAACATATCTTTTTTCAGGACTTTGATTTAGATGATTTAAAGTTTCAGCAGAAATACATTTAGAAATCGAATCGTTCTCAAAACTTGGTCTAGAACTTTTTATTAAAGCTCCCTCTAAATCGTAAATATTAAACTTAACATTTAATATATCTGCAATTTCATAAATCTCATCTTTAAATATGAGGCCTAAATGCTCGGTATTTCTAGACCAAGAGGTATGCTCCAATACATAATCCATGCTTGAAAGCAATTGTGTTTCTTTACGCTCTAAACGTTGTTTGTGGTAATCTTTAGATTGTTCGCTGTATTGATATATGGTTACAACAGCAATTAATATTGATGCCACAACTACCAATAATATCATAAATAAAAAAATACGCGAACGTAAAGACAATCTCTTTGAAGCCATCTGCAAAATTTACCTCATAAATATAACAATAATCAAACCAAAAGGCTTTAAGACAAATCTCATTTTTGGAATTTTGAAGATTGAGATTAAGCTCTCGGGTTCTTTTCTCTAATTTTTTTATACCATTTTATCCCTAACATCAATAAAATAGAGAGCACAACTATTCCTATAACTCCAAAAACCCAATTGATACTATCTTTTAAAATAACCAGAAAAACTACCGAAAATAATATAAGGGTCGCACCTTCGTTCCAGATACGCATATACTTTGAGGTATATCTTACATCGTCGGCTTGTAATTGTTTAAATATTTGATGTGTTTTAAGGTGGTAAATGATCAGCAATACTACAAACCCTAGTTTAACAAGCATCCAGTTTTGATTTAACCATTCTGGAATGACAACTAGTAGCCAAATGGCAAATAGTGTCGCCAATATGGCTGATGGCCATGTAATGATATACCATAAGCGTTTTGCCATCAATTTTAATTGCTCTCCTAAAATTTCCTTATCTGGCGATGGTTTGTAAAACGCTTCTATTTGGTACACAAATAATCTAGGAATGTAAAACAGACCTGCAAACCAAGTTATTACAAAAATAAGATGGAGTGCTTTTATATAATTGTATAACTCCATTACTCTTCAACAAATAAATAATTTAATTTTTTATTATTAAAGGCTACATTGAATGCTTTAATCTCATTATCTACCAAATTATTAAACGATTCTAGTTGCTCATTAATTTGTTTTGATAATTCGTTTTTAACGGCAATATCTTGCTCAGTTGGTGCAAAATCCCCCATACTTACTAGCGAATTTAAGTGCCCTAATTTATTGGTTAAACGAATTGGGAAATTTAAAGGGTCTTGACCAGATCTGTTTTTAGTTTGGTATAGTGCTTTCTCAATTTCTGAAAATTTTTCTTTTAATTTCTTAGCTTTTTCAACCAAGTCTTTTACATTATCATCATTTTTATACTGGGCTTCAAAGGCGCTTAACTTATCATTAATTTTTCTGATTTTTTTAATGGATTTATGAGCATTATCCATAGTTTCATTAACATCCTTAATAAAAGCAAACTGATTTTTCATGTCTTCCAAAGTGCTTTCTGCTCTTGGGTCAGCCAAAATTATAAATGGTTGCGATATACTTTCGTCATTTACATTTAAGCTTACTTTATAATCTCCAGGAATAGCTCTTGGGCCAGATAAACTTGCCCACCACAATATCATGCCTTTAAGTCGTTCGGCACCATCATAGGTCATGTTCCACACAAACTGATTTGCGCCTTTTTCTACTTTAAGTTTATCCTTCCTTTTGTTTTTTGTGCTAAAGGTTTTAATGGTGTCGCCTTTGGTATCAAAATAGGTTAAAGAGACCTCATCTTTTTCTTCGTAATCCTTTAAATTGAAATAGGTAATCACGCCACTTGGAAGATTTGTTCCAGATGTTTTACTGGTTTTTTGGCTTCTTCCGCGCATTCTGTAAGTGTCTTTGGGGTGGAATAACATATTAGTATTTTGATTGGCATTATACAACTGGTGTAATACTGTTAAATCATCTATCATCCAAAGGCTTCTTCCTTGAGTTGCTACAATTAAACTATTGTCTTTAATAGTTAGATCTGTAATTGGAACTATTGGTAAATTTAATTGGAATGGTTTCCAATTTTTCCCATCGTTAAACGAAATATACATTCCTGTTTCTGTTCCTGCATATAATAAACCTTTGTGGTTTGGATCTTCACGAAGTACTCTTGTAAAGTGCTCAGAATTTATACCATTTGTGATTCTAGTCCAGCTTTTTCCATAATCGGTAGTTTTGTATAAGTAAGGCGCAAAATCTCCAGATTTATATTTCGTACCAGCAATATAACAGGTTCCAGCATCAAAAGCACTTGGTTCAACGCTATTAATCATCATCCATTCTGGCATTCCTTTAGGTGTTACATTATCCCAAGTTTGCCCTCCATTTTTTGTTACATGAACCAAGCCATCATCACTACCAACCCAAAGTAACCCTTCGGTTATTGGAGATTCTTGAGCTGCAAAAATAGTGCAGTAATACTCCACCGATGTGTTGTCTTGTGTAATTGGTCCACCTGACGATTTTAATTTTTCTGGATCATTTCGCGTTAAATCAGGACTAATAATTTCCCATGATTGTCCTTCGTTTTCTGTTACATGAACATTTTGTGAAAATGTATATAACCGCTTTGGGTTATGTTTAGAAAAAATAATTGGAAAATTCCATTGGAAACGATATTTCATGCCTTCAGCACCATGACCCATTGGATTGTCTGGCCATACATTAATAGCTCTAACTGTTCCCGTTTTATGATTAACTCTGGTTAAAAATCCATCATAGCTTCCTCCATAAACAATATCATCATTTTTAGGATCCACAGCAATATGAGCAGATTCTCCACCTGCTGTTGCTTCCCAATCGTCTTCACTAATCGATCTTCCACTGGTTCTGTGATCTATCCTTACTGTAGAATTATCTTGTTGCGCGGCATAGATACGGTATGGAAAATGATTATCGGTAGTTACACGATAAAATTGCGCTGTTGGCTGGTTATGATATGTGCTCCATGTTTCACCACCGTCATAGGTTACTTGTGCTCCTCCATCATCTCCAATAATCATCCTTTTAGGGTTCTCTGGTGCTATCCATAAATCATGATGATCGCCATGTGGTGCACCATAAGTACTAAATGTTTTTCCACCATCTGTACTTTTATGATATTGTACATTTAAGACATAAACCACATCAACATCTTTTGTGTCAGCATATACGCGTGTGTAATACCATGCGCGTTGGCGTAGTTTTCGCTCACTATTTATTTGTGTCCATGTATCGCCTCCATCATCACTTCTATATAATCCTCCTTTTTCTTTATTTTCAACTAAAGCCCATACTCGTTGGTTATTTACAGGCGAAACGGTTATGCCAATGATTCCTAATGTGTCTTTTGGAAACCCTTTGTTAATTGATACTTCTTTCCATGTTTCTCCACTATCTGAACTTTTCCAAAGGGCTGAACCTTCTCCTCCAGAATTTAAACTATAAGGTGTGCGATTTATACGCCATGTTGAAGCATATAATATTCTTGGATTTGTGGGGTCAATAATTAAATCTACCACTCCTGCATTTGCATTTGCAAATAAAGTTTTACGCCATGTTTTGCCTCCATTCGTACTTTTATAAACTCCTCTTTCTTCAGTTGGTTTATAAATGTTTCCTAAAACTCCTGCATAAACAATATTAGAATTTGTTGGATGTACTGCAATTCTAGGGATGTGTCTTGATTTTTTTAATCCAGAAGGGACCCACGTTTTTCCTGCATCCTCACTTTTCCAAATACCATATCCAGAAGATACATTTCCTCGAACGGTAGTCTCTCCTCCACCAACATAAATTACATTTGGATCACTTTTAGAAACTGTTATGGCTCCAATGCTTCCGCCAAAAAATCTATCAGAAATATTCTCCCATGTACGACCACCGTCTGTTGTTTTCCAAATGCCTCCTCCTGCAGCTCCAAAATAATAGAGGTTAGGTTTGTTTGGAACACCGGTTACAGCAGCGCTTCGCCCTCCTCTAAAAGGACCTATAAGTCTATATTCCAAAGCATCATATTGGTCTTCATGAATGTCCTGTGCTATAATTTGAGTGTGACTACATAGCAATATAGTTATTACTACAAATAGAGTTGATAATCGCATGATAAATTTTGGTTTGGTTATGAAGAAATAAATGTAAGAATTTAATATTATTCCTATTGCGTTAAAGACAATTTTAACTAAACATTAAACTTTAGGTTTTATACACCCACTCACTTATCCATTTTGATAACAATGCAGTCCAATCATCATTATCATTTAAACAGGGAATAGTTGTAAATTCTTTACCGCCAACTTCATGAAAAATATCTCGCCCTTCCATAGCAATTTCTTCTAGTGTTTCTAAGCAATCACTAACAAATGCGGGAGTTACAATCGCCATGTTTTTAATACCTTGGTTTCCTAAGCGTTCAATAGTTCTATCGGTATAAGGCTGTAACCAAGGATCAAACCCGAGACGCGATTGAAATGAAGTTGAGTACGTATTTTCTTTTAATTGAAGTTTTTTAGCCACTAATCGCGTTACTTCATAACATTGATGTCGATAACAAAAGGTATGCGCTTTTGATGGTGTTTTACAACAACTACTATCAATTTTACAATGCGCTTTTGTAATATCCCGCTTTCTTATATGACGTTCCGGTACACCGTGATAAGAGAATAATAAATGCTCGTATACTTTCTCTTTTAAAGCCTCTCTAATTGAATTAGTAAGAACATCTATATAATCTTCTCTGTTATAAAATGCGGACAACGATTCAATTTTAAGATTAGGGAAATGTGCTTTACGCTCTTCTTCCGCTATAACAGTAATTGTTTCTGTTGTAGCCATCGCAAATTGAGGATATAAAGGGATTAATAAAACCTCATCTACACTTTTATCGGCTAGTTCTTGAAGTCCATTTTTGATAGTCATACTTCCATAGCGCATTGCTAATGCAATTGGAATCTCAATTTGCTTTTGAATCTTTTCTTGAAGTCTTTCAGAAATTACAATAAGTGGTGATCCATCGTCCCACCATATTTTTTTATAAGCTTCGGCTGAAGCTTTTGGTCGTGTGTTTAAAATGATGCCTTTAACTAATACTACTCTAGCCCAAAAAGGAATGTCTATAACACGTTCGTCCATTAAAAATTCTCCTAAATACTTTTTAACATCTTTAGGGTTAGGGCTATCAGGAGAACCTAGGTTAACGAGTAAAACACCTTTTTTCATTTGTCTTTTTAAAACTACGAAGATACAGACAAAATATATTTTTTAGGTGTTGTGCCATACTTCTTTTTAAATGCTGAAATAAAATGACTTGCTGTACTGTATCCTACTTTTAAACCTACTTCGTTTACATTATAATTTTCCGACTCTAATAATTTTCTCGCCACTTCCATTTTATACTCAAACAAAAAACCGTACACGGTATCTCCATAAATTTGTTTGAATCCTTCTTTAAGTTTCTTTAAGCTCAAACCTATCTCATCAGCCAATTCCTGTAATCCAGGTGGCTCTGCCATTCTAGAAATAATAATATCTTTTGCTTTTCTAATCTTTATTACATTAGTCTCATCTACTAAAAACGGACATTGCTCAACATTTGCATCTTCACTCCTATTAAAATACAAGCTTAAAAGCTCGTATGCTTTTCCTTTAAAATATAAGTTTTTGATGGATTGATTTAGGTTGTAATTTGTCATTTGATTTAAAACAATAGCCATTGAAGGAGTTATTTTACCATCTTTATAATACTTTTTATCCTTATTGTCATCACTCAAAAAAGTAATATAGTCTGCCTCTTGTGAAAACAAGCCGTGAAATCTTTTTATAGAAATTAACAATGTAATTAGCCACGATTTCGAATTTAACTCAAGGTGAATCGGTAATTCTCGCTGTGGATTATATAATAGTAATGAGTTTTCTTCAGGAATATCTAATGTATATCTTCCGTTATTGAAATTAAATTTACTTGACCCTTTTAAGCAAAAGTGAAACTGAATATAACAGCTATCTATTTCGCGGTTAAGGGTTTTAATATCTGTAGTGTTGTTTTGATATGTTAAAACACAAAACCCTTCGTCTACTTTTGTTTCTTCAAAAGTTCCTTGAGCGATGTTTTTTATATGCTTATCTATTGGGTCTTTATCCTTCATATCAAGAGGTTATCCTTCCTTATTTCTATCAAAAGTACTGAATTCATTGTAAAAACATGACAAAAATCATTTTCTATTAAAAAATAATTTTAAAAACCCACAAACGATACTAAAAGTTCTTATAGCGATGTTTTTTTTAATTACTGCTACTTAATTTTGTTTTATAAATCCCAATAAAGCAATGAAACAATTTGATATTTCTAGAGGAACATACTTCTACGTTATCGGTTTAAGTTATAAAAAAGCTGATGCAAAGATTAGAGGACGTTTTAGTTTAGATGATACTGCTAAACAAAACTTGTTAAATCAAGCTAAAAATAATGGTATTGAAAGCTTAATTGTTACTTCAACTTGTAACCGAACAGAAATTTACGGCTTTGCACAACACCCGTTTCAACTTATAAAATTACTTTGCGATAATACTATTGGTACCGTTGATGAGTTTCAAAAAGTAGCTTATGTTCATAAAAAAGGAGACGCTATTTCACATATGTTTAGAGTGGGTTCTGGCTTGGATAGCCAAATTTTAGGCGATTTTGAAATTATTAGTCAGCTTAAAAATAGCGCTATAGTTTCCAAAAAGAATGGTCTTTTAAATGCATTTTTAGAGCGCTTAGTGAATTCTGTAATTCAAGCAAGCAAACGTATTAAAAACGAGACCGAGATATCTTCGGGTGCAACTTCAGTGTCTTTTGCTTCTGTACACTATATCTTTAAAAATGTTGAGGATATTACAAATAAAAACATTTTGCTTTTTGGCACTGGTAAAATTGGAAGAAATACTTGTGAAAACCTAGTTAAGCATACCCACAATGAGCAAATTACGCTTATTAATCGTACTAAAGACAAAGCAGAACGGATTGCGGGAAAATTTAATCTTGTTGTAAAAGAATATGCAAATCTGCAAGAAGAGATTAACAAATCAGATATTTTAATTGTTGCCACTGGGGCTCAAAATCCAACCGTTGACAAACATCTAATTCAAAATAACAAGCCGCTTTTAATTTTAGACTTAACGATTCCGAAAAATGTAGATAATAATGTTGAGGAACTTAAAAATGTGAAACTTGTTCATCTTGATTACTTGTCACAAATCACTGATGAAACTTTAGAAAACAGAAAAGCACACATTCCACTTGCCGAAAGTATTATTGAAGAAGTAAAAGCCGAATTTAATAGCTGGCTAGAAACTCGAAAATTTGCACCAACCATTAAAGCTTTAAAATATAAGTTGAATGATTTTGCAACGAATGAAATATACACACAACGTAAAAAAATGTCTGATTTTAACGAAACACAAGCTGAAGTTATAAGCAAAAATATCATTCAAAAAATTACCAATCATTTTGCACATCATTTAAAAGATGATAATATTCCAACTAACGAAAGTCTTGAACTTATTAAAAAAGTATTCCAGTTAGGAGAAACTTCAGAATATGTCTAAAATTATTAAAATTGGTACTCGCGATAGTGAATTAGCATTATGGCAGGCAAAAACTGTCCAAGAACTACTAGAAAATTTAGGACATAAAACTGAGTTAATTCCTGTAAAATCAACAGGTGATTTAGTATTAAACAAACCTTTGTACGAACTAGGCATTACAGGGGTTTTTACACGTACCTTAGACATTGCAATGCTTAATAACGATATAGATATTGCTGTGCATTCCCTAAAAGATGTGCCAACGCTTTTACCTAAAGGCATTATACAGGCAGCTGTTTTAAAGCGAGGCAATATTAAGGATACTTTGGTTTTTAAAAATAATGAAGAATTTTTATCGCAAAGAGATGCCGTTATTGCAACAGGTAGTTTGCGGCGACGAGCGCAATGGCTAAACCGATTTCCAACACATTCTCTAGTGGATCTGCGCGGTAATGTAAATACCCGTTTACAAAAACTAGAAGACAATGATTGGAATGGTGCTATTTTTGCCGCTGCTGGTTTAGGTCGCATTGGCCTACGACCACAAAATGCCATCAATTTAGATTGGATGATTCCTGCTCCTGCTCAGGGTACGGTTATGATTACTGCTCTGGAAGAAGATGAAGAAATTAGAGCGATTTGTGCTGAAATAAACCATGAGGACACCCAAATTTGCACACATATTGAACGTGAATTTTTAAATCGTTTAGAAGGTGGTTGTACTGCTCCAATAGGCGCTATTGCATATATTAAAGACGAACAGATTTTATTTCAAGGTGTTTTATTAAGTAAAGACGGTAGTAAAAAAATTGAAGTATCAAGAGCTGAAAAATTGGGTGAACATCATGATATAGCTGCCTTTTGTGCCAACTATGTTATTGATCGTGGTGGTAAACGCCTGATGGATGATTATAAGGCCGTTGATAAAAAAGTGAATGTGTATTCAACAAAGACATTAACTGAAGCACAGCAGAACTTATTTCATGATGACATTAAAGTAAATAGTTCAGATTTTATTCAAATTAACACCAACAGAATAAAACCAATCGTTTTAAAATCTGAAATTAAGAATGTAATTATCACCAGTAAAAACGCTGTTGAAGCTATAACTACAAATATTCCTGTCGAAGAATTAAAGTTTACGAATATTTATTGTGTAGGTCGTCGCACAAAACGTATAGTAGAACAAAAAATTGGCAAAGTGACGCATTCTGAAAAGAACGCAAAAAAATTAGCTGAATATTTGGTGGAATACATTGAAGGCACTGAAGTTACTTATTTTTGTAGTGATTTACGTTTGGATGATTTACCTAATATTTTAGCTGAAAATAACATTAATGTAAACGAAATTGAAGCTTATAGTACAAAATTTGCTTCAGAAAAAATTGATGATAACGTAGAAGGAATTATGTTCTACAGCCCATCAACCGTAAAAAGTTATTTGTTAGAAAATCAAGCAGATAAAATTGCATTTTGTATAGGTGAAAGTACCGCTGCTGAAGCAAAAAAACGTTTTAAAGATGTGAGAATTGCTAAAGTACCAACTGTGGAAAGTGTTATAGAATTAGTGAATTTAAATTATGTATAAATTAAACGTCATTACGAGGAACAAAGATTAGCTGGCACTGAGCGCAGTCGAAGTGTGGTAATCTCACACTCATTAAACTGATTGCCCTAGCAAACAAGTTGTTGCTTCGCAATGACACTAAAAAAATAGAAGTATAATTAAAAAGATTCCTGCCTTCGCGGGAAAAGTTATGATAAAGAACAATTTATTTTTAAGAGCATTAAAAGGAGAAACCGTTAATCGTCCTCCTGTTTGGATGATGCGTCAAGCAGGACGCTATTTGCCTGAGTTTATCGCCATACGTGAGAAGTACGATTTCTTTACACGATGTCGCACACCAGAACTAGCAAGTGAAATTACAGTACAACCTATTCGTCGTTTTGGGATGGATGCAGCCATTTTGTTTAGTGATATTTTAGTCATTCCTCAAGCAATGAATATTGAAGTACAAATGAAGCCTGATTTTGGACCTTATTTGCCAAACCCTGTTCGTTCTCAAAAAGATGTTGATAATGTAATAGTTCCCGATGTTACTTTAGAATTGGATTACGTGATGCAGGCTATAAAAGCAACAAAAGGATTACTAAATAACGAAGTGCCTTTAATCGGTTTTGCAGGTTCTCCCTGGACTATTTTATGTTATTGTGTACAAGGTCAAGGCTCTAAAACCTTTGATAAAGCAAAGGAGTTTTGTTTTACAAACCCTATTGCAGCACACCACTTGTTGCAAAAAATTACTGATACCACTATTGCTTATTTAAAAGCAAAAGTAAAAGCTGGTGTCGATGTTGTTCAAATATTTGATTCTTGGGGAGGTATGTTGTCTCCTATAGATTATCAAGAATTTTCATGGCAATATATCAACCAAATTATTGAAGCCTTAAAAGATGATACTCCAGTAATTGCATTCGGAAAAGGATGCTGGTTTGCTTTAGAAGACATGGCAAAAAGTAATGCTAGTGCATTAGGGATAGACTGGACTATAACAGCACAAAACGCACGCTATTTAACAGGTGGAAACATCACACTTCAAGGTAATTTCGACCCTTCTCGTTTGCTCTCTCCACCTACTGAAATAAAGAAAATGGTAACGCAAATGATTGATGCTTTTGGTAAAGACAAGTATATCGTAAATTTAGGTCATGGTATCTTACCTAATATCCCCTTAGATAATGCCAAAGCCTTTGTTGATGCTGTGAAGGAATATGGTAATTAACTATGAAACAAAAATTTCATCATTACATACAAGATTTACAAGATACTATTACTACTAAGCTTGAAACTATAGATGGTAAGGCTAAATTTCGGGAAGATATTTGGGAACG
>CAYQME010000018.1:0-40225 GCA_964418645.1 uncultured Flavobacteriaceae bacterium | reverse complement strand
TTAATAAAGCCTATAACCCGTATTGTGCCTATAATGATAAGTATTCGTGTCCTATAGTACCAAGAGTAAACTCTTTACCAATTAAAATTAAAGCAGGTGTAAAGACATTTAGAGTTTCTTACTAACAAAAGCATTATAATTTAAAAATCATTTTTACCTTAGGAGATAAATGAATTTCTTTTCCTTTTAGAATAATAACAAGATCATTTTCTAATGATGAATTTAAAATGAATTGTATTTCTTTTTGATCTATTTTTAAATGAATATTATTTCCTTGCCATTTGATTTTAAATTGAATACTGTCCCATGCTTTTGGCAACCAGGGCTTAAAAGTTAACAGGCCATTTTTCACTCGCATTCCTCCAAAACCATTCACAACAGCTTGCCATGTTCCGCCAGCAGAAGCAATATGCATTCCCCAATTGGTATTACCCTGATTATCTATTAAATCTACATAAGCAGATCTTTCAAAATATTGAAATGCTCTTTCATAATTTTCAGTTTCAATCCCCATGATGGTATGAATACTTGGACTTAATGACGATTTATGCATAGTACGCTCTTCGTAATAATTGTAATTTATTTTTTTAATTTCATTTGAAAAAGCATCTGGTAATAAATACATCAACATTAAAACATCAGGTTGTTTTAATAAAGTAGTTTGATGACAATTAAAATGATCGTACCCAACTGGATAAATTGGCATTGCATTTTCATCCCAAAATGTAATTGGTACTTCTTTAAGTTTAAAATATCCTTCAAATTCTTCTACTAATTTCTTATCTTCATCAAATGGAATATAAATTTTTGAAGCTTTTTCTTTCCATTTGCTAATTTCTTTTTCTGAAAGTCTTAGTTTAGACAACAGAACTTTAAGTTTTTTGTTATTTGAATCTGTAAATTTTTTATAATACATAAATGACTGCTCTAAACTCCATTTGGTCAGCCAATTAGTATATACATTGTTGTTCACTAATTCGTGAAACTCATCAGGGCCTTCAACATTATTGAGCTCGTAACGGTCTTCAGCTTCATTATGTTCTAATCTACTATTCCAAAAACGAGAGGTTTCAAATAATATCTCCAATCCATAATCTAAAAAGAAATCGACATCTTTTGTAATTTGATAATAGGATAACACGCCAAAGACTACAGCAGAGGTAATATGCAATTCACGTTCTCCGGTCCAAATTCTATTCATACCATCAGCTGTCCAAGGAGGTGTTGCTTCAAAACCTGTATCTGTTGCTTCCCATGCAAAACGTGCACCTTCACAGCCATTTTTTTCTGCATATTGTTTTGCGTCTTGCAAGGTATTATAACGATACATGATGAGTGCTTTGGCAGTTTCAGGTTGTGTGAAGATGTAAAAAGGCAATAGAAATATTTCAGTATCCCAAAAAATATGCCCTTTATAACCTTCTCCTGAAAGACTTTTAGCACCAACATTGGCTTTGAAATCTTGTTCGTTAGCACAAATTAATAGATGATAGAGATTGAATTTTAAGGCATTATTTGCGTTATCATCACCTTTAATTACAATATTACAATCATTCCATTTATTTTTCCATACTTGTTGATGTAGTTTAAAACGACCTTCAAAATTTAAACGTAAACTTTCTTTTAATAAGCATTCACTTTCTGATTTAAGTTCAGATTGTTTTATTTCTCTAGAAGTAAAAATAGTAATTACTTTTTCTATATGATAATTTTTGCCTTCACTAGCAAGAAACTTTGCAGTCTGACAAACTTTTTCGTAATCAAATTGATTAGAAATTTCTGTATCTGTATTTTCTACAGATAAATTACTGTTATAAATGATATGGTAAGGTCTCTCAAGTGTTTTCATTTCTAAAAAAACACCAGATTTGGTAGTCCCTGAATCTACAAAGCCCAAGTGTTTACTTTTTGTCCATTTTTCCCATTGAAATTCAGGAATAAATATTGGTTTTTCTTTATAAGAAGGTTCTAAATCGAGGTTAAAAACATGGCCATCAATAGGTGCTTTTATTTTAATTATTCCTGAATAATTTTCTGGAGTAATGTTTACTTTTGTTTCAAATTGATTTCTATTTTTAAAATTAGCATAACGAATACTTTCATAGTTAGTAATACGCCCATGCCTATCTTTAAAACGGGTTAGTCTATACAATAATCCTTGTTTCATATCTAAGGCACGATAATATTTTAAGACTTTGCAATTATGTAGACTCAATTTTTCACCTTCAATCCATACAGATAAAGCTATCCAACTTGGTGCATTTACTAAATCGATTATAAAAGAATCAAATGCATCGAAAACCCCATTTATATATGTTCCAGGAAAGCCTGCTAAATGCCCTTCTTCTAAACTCCCTCGAGTACCTAAATAACCATTTCCAACGGTAAAAATAGTTTCAAAAGCATTGAGTTTGTGTTTATCAAAATTTGTTTCTTCTATCAACCATTGTTTGTCACTTAAAAGCGATTTTAATGTATTTGTCATAAAAATTTATGAATAGTAATTTTGATTAATCATTTTTTCTGTTTCTTGTAATGATTTAAATACATCAAAAGTTTTACCTTGGGTACGTTGGGCCCCCATAGCATTACCAAATTGAGCTGCTTTAATATAATCTTCCTTATTTACGGTCAAACTATAACCCAAACCTGCGGCAAAAGAATCACCACAGCCTGTTGTATCTACTACATTTACTACCTTTACTTGTGGTACAATTTCTTGATGTAGTTTACCGTCTTTCTTATAAAAAACCAAAACACCTCTAGAATCTAATGTAATATATACTGCTTTAACACCGAGGTTCATGCAATGCTGAGCGAATTTTGGTAATTGCTTTTTGCATTCATCATCATATACGTATAAATTCTTTTTTTGGAAATCATCCTCAAACCAGCAACAATGGGCCTCTTCTAAATTCATTTTTAAAACGTCAATATAGGGCAGCCAAGCATCGCGGTTTACCCAAACTTTCATGTACCGTTTTCCGTTAATAGATAAACAGCTAGTTGGCCCGTGGGCATCAAAAACTATCATAGCATTACCATTGTATGCTTTTATGAATTTTAAGGTTGAGATTGGCACTTCAAAATCGGTTACAGGAACCATTACAAATGCATCACAATCTAAAACACCTTTAACATCGCGCTGTAATATAGGATTCATAAATGCTGTCTGCCTTTCTTTTCGTTTGTTTTGATCTTTAAAAGTGAGTGTAATAACATCTCCCTGATCTGCAGAGGATTCAATATAATCTGTAATAATATTATTGTATGGTTTAAAAATATTCTTTACAATTTGTAGATCCTTTTTTTGGACATGCGTTACTGGAAATACAGCGCCTTTTTCGCCTAAAAGGTTAGATAATGCTATGGTTGTATGCGTTGCACAACCATATTTTTCAATAATTTCTTTAATTGGTGTTATGATACGATCTCTCGGAATTGGACCTAATACTGCAATATTGTAGTGTTCCATAATTCATTCCTTTTTAGGAGGTTAAAGTTCTAAACTATCCCGTTTAGCCGTTGATATTTAAAAATTAAATTAGAAAAACCATGCATATGTTACTGACTTTCATCATATTGAATAAGCTATCTAAAATATTCAACTATGCACGATTAATCAACAAATTACAATTAAATGTACAAGGTAATATAAAAAATCATTTGTAAAGGATTTTATTTAAATATGGAACTTTAAATTTTTCCTGATGCCGCAAAGGATGAATGATAAACGAATCATATTATTGTCTCTATGTGCTGATAGCTATAGGAATAGATTTTGAGAACTATTTTTCGAGTTTACTAAAGACAGATTATTTTGATATTCTTTATAGTTTGTGTAATGTTTTTGTGTTGAATTATAAAAATAAGCATTTGTAATAGATAAATCCCATTAGCAATTGATACCTAAATAATTTAGTTAAAAATTAAAAAATTTATCCCATTTTTTGAGGCAGTTACTTGTTGTAGTACATTATCATGATAAATATTTATTAATGCTAATGCTTAAAAAATTAAACTAATTAGTGTTTTTAGGCCAAGTATCAATAATATTCTTATCAATCTTTTTGAAGAATACATTTATACTCATTTATAAACTATATATTTTTCACTAAGAAAATCCCAAAAAAGACAGCAAGAAAACCTATTATAAAACTAGCTATAGTGTAAAGCGCAAAATTCATAAAATCTCCAGCTTTTAGAAATAAATGTATTTCATAAGCAAAGGTTGAAAATGTTGTAAAACCACCACAAAATCCTACTGCGACAAATAATATAGTATTGCTAGAAATGGAATTGTATTTTAGAGCTAATCCAAGTACTAATCCTATTATAAAACTTCCAATTATGTTTGCTGCAAATGTACCATAGGGGATTCCAGTTTCAGCATTATTTAAATATTTTCCAATAATGTAACGTAGCGTACTACCAATGCCTCCGCCAACAAAGACTAGTAAAAGTTGTTTCATGTATTTACTTTTATTCTTTTAAGGGAATATAAATTTCTGTAACCCAATCTGCTGGATTTGGATAATTTCCTGGGTCAGTGGTATATATTTCAAAAGGTTTATTTTTTGTTGATTGTTCTAAATTATTGTCTGCAATATAGGTCATTGTTGTTTCCCATGCTATAGGTAAATTATTATAATTGCCTTTAAGAGTTGCTTTTAAAACTTTTTGTTTAGGCATGTAACCAGATAAAATATCAGTATCTCCAGTAATCACAACTTTTTCTTTTACAGGCATACCATTACTCATAATAACACTACCGTTTTCATAATTCATATCGTGGTAAATGGTAAATGGCATTCCGTTCATAGCTATATTATGCTGTCCCATAAACATGCCAATACTACCATATTGTTGCCCCATAATTTGACTAATATTACTAGTAGTTGCATTGGTGGTTTTGTATAAATAAAAACCACCTCCATATTCAGTAATACCATTAATAGTTACTGTATAAGCTTTCATGCTATTAACAACAACACTATCTAATCGTTCTAAACCACGTTCAAAATCTGAACCCACCATTTTATCCATCCCACCACTAATAGCGGCATAAAATTTTAGCATGAATGGCATTTTGTTGCTTTTCATTCCCCAAGTGACACTTGTGCCATTTTCGGTTTTATCAAATTTCCAATAAATGTTTGAAGGCGGAAAATCTTCAAACTGCATGTCTTGAGATATAGAATCGTAAGGACTTACTGCAAGTGTTTTCATATTACCTTTACCATCTTCTCCAATCCATGAATAAGAACCGCCAACACCACTGGTATTTTCAGGATATGTAATTTGTAAATCAGGCTCTTTTTCAACCCAAGGCGACCATGTTTCCCAGTTTTTAAAATCGTTAACAGTATTAAAAAGTACCATTGCTGGAGCATTGATAGTTCTCGTTCTTTGTACATCATATTTATTTGGCTGCACAGCAACATAAGTAAACGAAGTAATTAACAGAATGACTAAGACAATTACAATATATTTTAAAGCTTTCATAGGTATTGATTTTAGTGTGTAACCAAAGATAAACAATTTATGTGTTTTGTTATTAACTGAATTGGGTTTAGAAATTTATGACCAAAATCATTTAAAGTTTGCTTAAATAGTTTTATTTTCGTTTGCTTAATTTTTTAAATAGTAACATATGAAACTTAAAACAGCTTTGGGAATGTTAATAACTGCAGGCGTAATATGGTCATGTAATAATGATTCAAATAAAGCGAAACTATCCAATGAAGAATTGGTTGCAATGTCTGGCGATAAATTTGAATATAAAGTTGAACAATTTGCCGATATAAAAATACTGAGATACCAAATTCCTGGTTGGGAAAACTTAACCTTGAAAGAACAAAAATTAGTGTATTACCTATCGCAAGCCGGATTATCGGGGCGAGATATTATTTGGGACCAAAATTACAGATACAATCTTAAGATTAGGAAGGGATTAGAACAAATATATACAGATTATAAAGGCGATAAAACTACTGAAGATTGGAATGCTTTTGAAGTGTATTTAAAACGCGTTTGGTTTAGTAATGGTATTCATCACCATTACAGTAATGCCAAAATTCCAGCTGGGTTTTCTTCAGATTATTTAAAAACATTACTTATCGAAACGAATACAACACTTGAAGGCGAAGCATTTGATGTTATTTTTAATGATAAAGATTCTAAAAAAGTAAACCAAGCAAAAGGAGTTGATAATGTTTTAGAAAGCGCAGTTAATCTTTATGGACCTGAGGTTACAAATGCAGACGTAACATCATTTTATGGTAAAATGAAATCCCCAGACTCCAAAAAACCATTATCTTATGGATTGAATTCGAAGTTGGTTAAAGAAAATGGAGTTTTAAAAGAACGGACTTATAAATCTGGCGGACTTTATGGTGCTGCTATTGATGCGATTATAAAATGGCTAGAATTAGCACAAGGTGTTGCTGAAAATAAAGCACAAAGTGATGCACTTGTTTTATTAATTCAATATTACAAAACAGGAGATTTACAAACTTGGGATGATTATAATGTTGCGTGGACTGCTGCAACCGATGGAAATATAGATTATATTAACAGTTTCATAGAAGTCTATAATGACCCTTTAGGATATAGAGGATCTTATGAAACTATTGTGCAGATAAAAGATTTTGATATGTCCCAAAAAATGTCTGTAGTGTCAAATAATGCACAATGGTTTGAAGATAATTCGCCCTTAATGGATGCACATAAAAAGAAAAATGTAGTTGGTGTAACATATAAGGTTGTAAATGTTGCTGGAGAAGCGGGCGATTCATCTCCTAGTACACCAATAGGTGTAAATTTGCCAAATGCCAATTGGATTAGGGCTGCTGTGGGAAGCAAATCAGTGTCGTTGGGAAATATTATTGAAGCTTATAATAAAGCTAAAGGTAGTGGTCGCTTAAAAGAGTTTGTTAACGACGATCAAGAATTTGAGTTAGAAGAAAAGTATGGTCAATTAGCAGATAAACTACATACCGCATTACATGAAGTCATTGGTCATGCTTCCGGGCAATTAAATCCAGGTGTTGGAGAGACTAAAGAAACACTTAAAAATTATGCTTCTACACTGGAAGAAGGGCGAGCTGATTTAGTCGGGTTATACTATTTATACTCTCCTAAACTACAAGAGTTAGGTTTAGTAAAAGATTGGAAAAAAGTCGGAATGGCAGCTTATGATGGTTATATACGTAACGGATTAATGACACAATTAATACGTTTAAATTTAGGTGACGATGTTGAAGAAGCCCATATGAGAAACAGACAATGGGTAAGTGCTTGGGCTTTTGAAAGAGGAGCTTCTGAGAATGTGATTGAAAAAATAACTCGTGACGGAAAAACCTATTTTAACATTAACGATTATGCAAAATTACATGATATTTTTGGTGAGTTGTTACGTGAAACTCAACGTATTAAATCGGAAGGGGATTATAAAGCTGTTCAGGCTTTAGTAGAAGGTTATGGCGTAAAAGTGGATCAAGCTTTGCATGCTGAGGTTTTAGAGCGTAACAAGCAATTTCCTTCACCGCCATATAGTGGTTTTGTAAATCCAGTGTTAGTACCTGAAACTAACCAAGCAGGAGAGATAACAGCAATTAAAGTAATGCAACCTACTCATTTTGATAAACAAATGTTGTATTATTCAAATACCTTTGGATTTTTACCTGAAGAAAACTAAAAGATATCTTAATTATAAACAAAAAGCAGAAATCATAATTTGATTTCTGCTTTTTGTTTTTTTTATAGCGTCAAAACTAATTCGTAAATAAGGATTTTATACCGACAATCAATAATAAAAATGCCATAAAAGCAATTACAACCCAAATAGTGCCTTTGTAATAACGCTTATGAATATTAATGTCTTTTCTATAGGTAAAAATTAAAACAATAATAAATGTTATGGCGAATAATATTCCGAATATAATTTGACCTTTACTAAACATATTTACGTATTTTTAAAACGTTATTTTGGCACCGCGAAATTAATCAAATAGTATGAAAAATAAAATAGAAGCTGTGAAGACCTTTCATGAGGCGTTTAAATTAGATTATAGAGAGACACAAAAAGCAAATTTGGGGATAGATAAAAATATGTTGCGTTATAATTTAATGAAGGAAGAAAATGAAGAGTATGTAGAAGCAGCAAATAACGATGATTTAGTTGAAGTAGCCGATGCACTTGGAGATATGTTATATATACTTTGTGGCACCATAATTGAACACGGTTTACAACATAAAATTGAAGAGGTGTTTAGTGAAATTCAACGCAGTAATATGAGCAAATTAGGAGCCGATGGTAAGCCTATTTATCGTGAAGATGGCAAAGTACTTAAAGGACCAAATTATTTTAAACCTAATATTGCAGACATTCTTGAAACAAAGTAGATTTTGATAGATATAAAGCCTAACACCTATACTTTATATCTCCAGCCAAATTTATCTTCAGCTTTATTAGTTTGAATATCTGTGATATGTTTCTTTAAAAAGGAAGCATAGTTATTTTCAAGTTCAGGCAAATCATAGTCTTTATCTTTATAGCTAAAAGCAGCTATTGGTGATACTACAGCAGCAGTACCAGCTCCGAACATTTCTTTTAAAGAGCGATCGTTAGCAGCATCAACCAGTTCTTTAACGGTAATTTTTCTAATGACAACAGTTATACCTTCATGTTTAGCTATATCAATAATACTTTTTCGTGTAATACCATCCAATATACGATCGCTTATTGGTGTAGTAATTAAAGTATCATTAATTCTAACAAAAATATTCATTGCACCAGCTTCTTCTATGTACTCATGCGTATTATCATCAGTCCAAATAACTTGCTGATAACCTTTTTTTTTAGCTAATTGTGTAGGGTAAAATTGTCCTGCATAATTTCCTGCAGCTTTGGCAAAACCTACACCTCCATTTGCTGAACGCGAATATTTTTCTTCTATTAAGACTTTTACTTTTCCAGAAAAATAAGAACCAGAAGGTGAGCAAGCAATAATAAATTTATATTCATTGGAAGGCGATGCATGAAAGCCTTCTCCTGTTGCAAACACAAAAGGTCTAACATATAATGAGCTCCCTTCACTTTTTGGAATCCACTGGCTGTCTATTTTCAATAAGGTTTTTAAGCCTTCCATAAAATAAGCTTCTGGTAATTTGGGTATAGCTAATCGTTTAGCAGAAATATTTAAACGCTTGCAATTATCCAAAGGGCGAAACAGCCAAACAACGTCCTCGGTATCTTTATAGGCTTTAAGACCTTCAAAAATAGATTGACCATAGTGAAAAATCCGTGCGGAAGGATCTAGAGTTATAGGTTGGTATGGTGTTATTTTAGGAGCGCTCCAAACTCCATCCTTATAATCACATATAAGCATATGGTCGGCAAATACACTTCCAAAGCCTAAATTATCAAAATCTACATCGTTAATTTTAGACTTTTCAACTTTTGTTACCTCAATGTTATAAGTAGTATTGTCAATCATTATATCTTTTTTGTCGCCACAAAATTAAACAAATTTCAATTCATAAAAAACAGATTTTCAACTTTAAAAAATGTATCTTTATTATATAGGAATTGTACATAAATGAAGCGAAAAATAATTACCACTGCTGATGGTTCTAATACTATTAAAATCGAAGATTGGAATGAGCAATACCATTCTATTCATGGAGCGATACAGGAAGCGAAACACGTGTTTATAAAACATGGATTACATCACATTTGTCATTCTGATATTGAGTTTGCCCAAGTAGAAGAACCTCAACAAAAGATATCCATTTTAGAAATAGGATTTGGCACAGGGTTAAATGCATTAATCACTTGCCTCGAAGCTGAAAATAATAATATTCAAGTTGATTATGTTGGTGTTGAAGCCTATCCAGTTTCTCATGATGAAATTAAGCAACTTAATTACGTAGAGCAACTCAAAGTAAATAACACTTTATTTTCTAAAATTCACAATTGTTCTTGGGAAGAAGTGAACGAGATACATTCTAAATTTTCATTGACCAAACAACAAAAATTATTTAAAGATATAAGTGATGCTAATACATACAATATTATTTATTTTGATGCTTTTGGCGCACGAGTACAACCAGAATTATGGACGGAAGATATTTTTAAAATTATGTATAGAGCATTAAAACCTAAAGGTGTTTTGGTAACTTATTCCGCCAAAGGCAGTGTGCGGCGAGCAATGCAAGCTGTTGGGTTTACTGTAAAACGATTGGAAGGTCCTCCAGGAAAACGGGAAATGTTACGTGCAACAAAACTTTTATGAGTTAAATACTTGGTGAAACGAAGAGTTCAATTTGACAAAATATAAAGCCTTACTTTTTAGTAAGACTTTATGAAAATAGGTGTTTTAAATAGTTAAGACTTTTTATTTGCCTTAACAGTAATTTTAAGTTCAATATCGTCGTTAATAAACTTATCTTTTAAATCATCAAAAAACGATTTTGAGCCATAACGCACATTCCATTTTGAACGGTCTATAGTAAACACATTACTAGTTAGCGTTAATTCATTATCATGTTGTGTTAAAGAAACAGTAAAAGAAACAGGATTAGTAACCCCTTTTAGTGTTAAATTGCCAGATAGTATTTTATTGCCATCTTTTTCTTCTAAACTAGTGATTTCAAAACTAGCAGTTGGAAATTGTGTAACATCAAAAAAGTCAGCGCTTTTTAAATGCCCTTCTAATCTTTTGTTAGCATTGCTTTCAGCAATAGAATTCATATCAATTATAAAAGAACCGCTTTTTACATAATTACCTTTAGCGGAGATTACACCGCTTTTTAAGTTTATGGTTCCTTTATGAGATCCAGTAGGTTTGAATCCTTGCCATTCGATAATGGATGACTCAGTATTAACTGCATACTCTTTAGCCACTGTATAAGATGTTGCTATTTCTTCTTCATTATTTGCTGTCTTATTGGCTTTAGTTTTAAATCCAAAAATGGTAATTCCAATAGCAATTATTATGATTAGGGATAAAATGTTTTTTTTCATGTGAATTGATTTAGTGTTGGAAACAAAAATATAGATTTGAATGATGTAAGTATGTTAAAGAAAAGTAAAAATATTTTGTGACATTTTGACATTTTAAAAATAATGGCAGTACTTTTGCCAACTGTTTAGTAAAACTAAAACGATTGAAATTAAAGTTCAATATAAAATGAGCAAAAAAGAAAAAGCAAAAGATATTTTGGAAAATCAAATGGAATCAACATCTGAAACTGTTTTGCAAGAGGAAGAGGTAGGTACTGAAGAGGAAAAACTACAAGTAGACCTACAAAAAGAAAAGGATAAGTTTTTACGACTGTTTGCAGAGTTTGAAAATTATAAAAAACGAACAACAAGAGAGCGTATAGAATTGTTTAAAACTGCAAGTGAAGATTTGATGAAGACATTATTACCAGTTTTAGATGATTTTGAACGGGCTTTAAATCATATAGAGGAAGATAAAGAAGCTGAAGACTTAAGAAAGGGAGTATTGCTTATTTACCAAAAATTACAAACAAGTTTAGAGCAAAAGGGATTATCACAAATAGAAGTAAAAAAAGGTGATGTATTTAATGCAGACGACCATGAAGCGGTAACTCAAATTCCAGCACCAAGCAAGAAGTTAAAAGGAAAAATTATAGACGTTATTGAAAAAGGATATGCTTTAGGCGATAAAGTTATTCGGTTTCCTAAAGTTATTATCGGACAATAATAAAGCACATGGCAAAACAAGATTATTACGACGTTTTAAAAATAAGTAAAACCGCAACTGCGGCTGAAATTAAAAAAGCGTATCGTAAAAAGGCATTAAAATATCATCCCGATAAAAATCCAAACGATAAACAAGCCGAAGAAAAATTTAAGCAAGCAGCCGAAGCTTACGAAGTTTTGAGTGATGCCGAAAAGAAAGCGCGATACGACCAGTTTGGTCATCAAGCTTTTGAAGGTGGAGCTGGAGGTTTTGGTGGTGGCGGAATGAATATGGATGATATATTCAGTCAATTTGGTGATATTTTTGGAGGTGCGTTTGGTGGTGGTTTTAGTGGATTTGGCGGACAGAGACAACGTGTTGTTAAAGGCAGTAACTTACGTATAAGAGTAAAATTGACTCTTGAAGAAATTGCCAATGGTGTCGAGAAAAAAATAAAAGTAAAGCGTAAAAAACAAGCTAAAGGAACTACTTATAAAACCTGTACAACTTGTAATGGCGCTGGTCAAGTTACAAGAGTAACTAATACTATTTTAGGGAGAATGCAATCGTCTGCACCTTGTAATACATGCGGTGGAGCTGGGCAAATAATAAATAAGAAACCTGCAGATGCCGATGCTCACGGATTAGTTATTGCTGAAGAAACAGTATCAATAAAAATTCCAGCTGGTGTTGTTGATGGGATGCAACTAAAAGTATCTGGGAAAGGAAATGAAGCTCCAGGAAATGGAATTTCTGGAGACTTATTGGTTGCTATTCAAGAAGAGAACCATCCAACCTTGCAGCGTGAGGGCGATAATTTACACTACGATTTATATGTGAGTCTTCCAAATGCTATTTTAGGCACTTCAAAAGAGATAGATACAGTAACTGGAAAAGTGCGTATAAAAATTGAAGCAGGAGTACAATCTGGTAAGATTTTAAGATTACGTGGAAAGGGCATACCAAGCATTAATGGTTATGGCAAAGGTGATTTATTAGTGCATATAAATGTATGGACACCTAAAACGCTTAACAAACAACAACGAGAATTTTTTGAAAATAATCGAGATGATGAGCACTTTGAACCTAAACCAGAGAGTACAGATCGATCCTTTTTTGAAAAAGTTAAAGACATGTTTTCTTAGCATATGTTATTAAATAAAGAATGATTTGTAAATAAATTCTTTAGTGAAGTAATGTTATTAAAGAATTCTTTCAATTTTAAGATTTATTTAAGAAAAAACATTATATTTGATTTACCACTAATGTGTGTTAGTGGTAATTTTTCTTTTTCATAGCAATTTTTCCCATCCTTAATTTTTTAAGGGTGGGTTTTGTTTTTTATGTATTTCTATATAAAAAACTAGAAGTTGGTGTAACATTTAATATCTTTACAAAACCTATTTTAAAACACAAAAAGTTTTAATGTAAGGACGTTGTGGCTACACGCGTTCTCAATTTTGTGATGTATATAATAATATTAAAATTTAAAGCGTGTGAATAACTTATTAGTGACCAATTCGGTCTCTAAAAATTTTGGAGATTTTAAAGCGTTAAACAATGTTTCAATTGAAGTTCCAAAAGGAAGCATTTTTGGACTTTTAGGTCCTAATGGCGCAGGAAAAACAACCCTTATTAGAATTATAAACCAGATTACAATGCCTGATACAGGTAATGTATTACTTGATGGCGAACCATTGGAAGCACATCATATTCAAGATATTGGATATTTACCAGAAGAACGAGGCTTGTACAAGTCTATGAAAGTAGGTGAGCAGGTTTTATATTTGGCACAATTAAAGGGCTTGAGTAAAGTTGATGCAAAAAAGCGACTCAAATTTTGGTTTGAAAAATTGGAAATTGGAGATTGGTGGAATAAAAAAATTCAGGAACTTTCTAAAGGGATGGCGCAAAAAATCCAGTTTGTGGTTACAGTGTTACACCAACCTAAATTATTGATTTTTGACGAACCCTTTTCTGGCTTCGATCCTATAAACGCAAACCTTATAAAAGACCAGATTCTACAATTAAGAGAAGAAGGTGCAACGATAATTTTTGCAACCCATCGCATGGAGTCGGTTGAAGAATTGTGTGATCACATTGCTTTAATTCATAAGTCGAATAAAATTCTTGATGGTAAATTACAAGATATTAAGCGGCAAAATAAAACTAATACATTCGAAGTTGGTTTAGTTGCTAATAATGATATACAATTGACACAAATTATAAGCGAAAAATTTGAAACGGCTCCAGCAAATTTTAAATCTTTAAATACCGATTTAAAGTTGAACATAAAGCTTAACCCTTCCGAATCATCAAACGATTTACTTTCGTTTCTTACAAGTAAAGCCCAAATAAATCATTTTAATGAGCTTGTGCCAAGTGCTAGTGATATTTTTATCCAAACCGTTAAAAATAGTAAATCATGAACCATTTATCATTAATCATAAAAAGAGAATATTTAACCAAGGTTAAAAATAAATCGTTTATTATGATGACTATTTTGAGTCCAATAATAATGATTGCTCTCATTGCTGTTGTAGCCTATTTGTCACAGTTAAATAATAATAAAGAACGCAACATTTCAATTTTAGATGAATCTGGTTTAGTGAGTAGTATTTTTAAAAATACAGAATTTACAACCTATACTATTTTAAAAGATTTGCCTTTGGAGGAGGCTAAGCATTTAGTTGAAGAAAAAGAGGAATATGGTTTGTTGTACATTGCTTCAGGAACAAATATCAATGACATTGCAAAATCTATAAGATTTTACTCTCAAGATACACCTTCGTTAACTATTATTTCTACTTTGGAAAGTAAGCTGGAAAGAAAATTAACCGATTTAAAACTCCAACAAGATGGTGTTGATACCGATAAAATTAAAGCGTCAAGAACATCCATAGATATTGCTCAGGAAAGTTACGAAGGTGAAAAAACCTCTAAAATTGATAATATTGTAAAACTAGCTTTTGGTGGTATTGCGGGATACTTATTGTTTATGTTTATTATTATTTATGGAAACATGATTATGCGTAGTGTTATTGAAGAAAAAACCAGCAGAATTATTGAGATTATTATTTCGTCAGTAAAACCAATCCAGCTAATGATGGGTAAAATTATTGGCACATCTTTAGCAGGAATTACGCAGTTTGTGGTTTGGATAATTTTAGGTAGTGTTTTAATGGTCGTTGTGTCTGCAATTTTTGGAATTAATATGTCCGAAATGCAAGCACCACAGCAAGAAATGATGCAGCAAGCCATGGTGTCTCAAGATATGCAAATGCAAGCACAACAAATGATAGCTGCTATTTATAATTTACCATTAATAAACATGATTATTGCATTTGTATTATTCTTTGTTGGTGGGTATTTGTTATATAGTTCGTTATACGCTGCAATTGGTGCCGCTGTTGATAATGAAACAGACACGCAACAGTTTATAATGCCAATTTTAATGCCATTAATATTAGCTGTTTATGTAGGTATATTTACCGTTATTGAAGATCCCCATGGAATTGTGTCCACAATATTTTCCTTTATTCCATTAACATCTCCAGTGGTGATGCTCATGCGCATACCTTTTGGGGTTCCATTATGGCAGCAATTAATATCTTTAGCTTTGTTAATAGGAACATTTATGTTTACGGTTTGGTTTGCAGCAAAAATTTATCGTGTTGGAATATTAATGTATGGTAAAAAGCCCAGTTATAAGGATATATACAAATGGTTAAAATATTAGAGCATGGAAAAGATAACCGATTTTTTAAATTATAGTTTTAAGTTTAGTAATGAAGTTCAAATTACTATAAAGACAATTTTGGTAGTTATAATTGTTTTATTTGTAACTTCATTTTTATTAAAATTACTTAGAAGGGTATTAACACGAAAATTACCTCCGCAAGATAAAGCAAAGTTTGTGTCTTTGTTTTCTTATAGCGAGTGGTTTATTTATATGGTTATATTATTAATGACCTTTAATAATATGGGCGTTAATGTTACTGCAATTTTTGCTGCTTCGGCAGCACTATTAGTTGGTATTGGTCTAGCCTTACAAACCCTATTTCAAGATATTATTTCTGGTGTTTTTATTTTGGTAGATCAATCCGTTCACGTTGGAGATATTATTGAGTTAGATGGTAAAGTTGGACGTGTTGAAGAAATTAATTTAAGAACCACTAGAGCAGTGACCATAGATAATAAAGTACTAGTTATTCCTAATCATTTATACTTAACCAATAGCTTGTATAACTGGACTGAAAATGGTTCAGAAACGAGAGAGAATATCCAAATTGGAGTGGCTTATGGTAGTGATGTTGCTTTAGTTAAAAAATTGTTATTACAAGTCGCTAACAATCATCCATCGGTTATAAAAAAGTCAGACACTTTAGTATTGTTTACTAATTTTGGAGATAGTTCCTTAGATTTTAAATTAATTTTTACGATGAATGATAGTTTTCAAGCGTCAATGCCTAAGAGTGATATGAGGTTTGAAATTGACAAAGTATTTAGAGAGTACAATATTAGTATCCCGTTTCCGCAGCGAGACATACATTTATTTAATAAATAATAAAATAAAGAAATGCCAAATATATTAGTAATTGAAGACGAAGCTGCTATAAGAAGAGTATTAACCAAAATACTCTCAGAAGAAAGTGATACCTACCAAGTTGATGAAGCTGAAGATGGTTTAATTGGTATCGAAAAAATAAAAAAAGATGATTTTGATTTAGTACTTTGTGATATTAAGATGCCAAAAATGGACGGTGTTGAGGTATTAGAAGCTATTAAAAAAATTAAACCTGAAATTCCAGTAGTCATGATTTCTGGTCATGGCGATTTAGATACTGCTGTAAATACTATGCGTTTAGGGGCTTTTGATTATATATCAAAACCTCCAGATTTAAATCGTTTGTTAAATACTGTTCGTAATGCGCTTGATCGTAAAGAACTTGTTGTAGAAAACAAATTGTTAAAGAAAAAAGTAGGCAAAAATTATGAAATGATTGGAGAAAGTAAGGCTATTTCTCACATCAAGGACATGATAGAAAAAGTGGCTCCAACCGATGCTAGAGTTTTAATTATTGGGCCAAATGGAACAGGTAAAGAGTTGGTAGCGCACTGGTTACATCAAAAAAGTGAACGATCAAAAGGGCCATTAATTGAAGTGAATTGTGCTGCAATTCCATCAGAATTAATTGAGAGTGAACTATTTGGCCATATTAAAGGCGCTTTTACTGGAGCAGTAAAAGATAGAGCTGGAAAATTTGAAGCGGCTAATGGAGGGACTATTTTCTTGGACGAAATAGGAGATATGAGCTTATCTGCACAGGCAAAAGTTTTGAGAGCTTTACAAGAAAATAAAATACAACGTGTAGGTAATGATAGAGATATTAAAGTAGATGTTCGTGTGGTTGCTGCGACTAACAAAAATCTAAAAAATGAGATAGAAGAAGGTAGATTTCGTGAAGATTTGTACCATCGATTAGCCGTTATTTTAATAAAAGTACCTGCTTTAAATGATAGGCGTAATGATATTCCGATTTTAATAGATTATTTCTCTAAAAAAATAGCTGATGAACAAGGTACAGTAAAGAAAACGTTTTCAAAAGCAGCTATAAAATTATTGCAAGAATACGATTGGACAGGAAATATACGAGAATTGCGAAATGTAATTGAACGACTCATAATTTTAGGAGAAACAGAAGTCAGCCAAAGTGACGTTAAAATGTTTGCAAGTAAATAAAAAGCCTGCCTGAAAAGGAAATAACAACTAAGCTGTCAACCTGAATTTAGTTCAGGATCCATTAACAAGATTCTGAAACAAGTCCAGAATGACAACCCAAAATATTTTTCAGACAGTCTTTATTTAAGATAAGTTATAGTTTATTAGTTATCGCATGCACTTAATTTTTGTAAGTAATTAGTCGTCATATTTTTAATAATTGTTAAGTAGTTTGCTTTAATTTCGTCCAAATTCTTAGATAGAAAAACCTCTTTGTTACGTTTAATTTCAGAGATTTCTGTACCACATTCACAAGCCATAAGCATATCATTAAATGTTCTAACATTAGCTAATATGGCAAGTTCGTTTTTCTGTATGAGTTGCTCTTTTTTCAGGTGTAATTCTTTGACTTCTTTTTCAGCTAATTTTAATTTAATTTGTTCTTCCTTAAGATTCAACTCAATTTGTTGTTGCTTCAACTTAAATTGCTCGTTTTCTAGTTCAGCTAATGCTTCGTCTTCAATGCTTAATTGTGTGCATAATTCGAGCTCATTTATAACCTTTTTGGCAATATCTCTTGCTCTTTTTACATAAAAACGACCATCTTCAAAAGTTTCAGAGTTTGAGACTTTATTCAGCAATTCATAAGCATCATAAGCATAATTATATGATGCTTCACATTTACAATAATTTAACTTCTTTTTAGCACGATTGAAGGCATCCAATGATCTTTTAGAGTAATACTTTAAATGTGTAATATTATTGGAGTTGTAAGCTGATTTCACATGCGAATAAGCATAGATAACATCAGAATGTGCATCTTCACAACTAGTCTGTGCAAATGATTGTATGTACACGGTAATAATCAAGAAAAATAAGTAGTTTTTTTTCATGGCTTTTGGGGTTTATATGTTAAGTAGGTATAACTAAGGTAGTAAAAATTCATAAAACAGCATATTTTTTATAGATTTTATTGTTTTACTATCTTTATGAAGAAATTTAATCTTAGAACAAATTCCATGAAAACAATTCTACTTGAAGACTTTAAAGTAACCCAACCTATTAGCCTAAAAGTCACATCATCGGTATATAATTTAAAAACAGACAGCGATAGTATTGAAAAAGAATTACGAAAAATTCGAAAAAAACTGGGTAAATTACAAGATACCATTTATGCACATGGTAAATATGCTGTTTTAGTATGTCTACAAGGCATGGATACTTCGGGAAAAGACAGTTTAATTAGAGAAGTATTTAAAGACTTTAATACAAGTGGGATTGTAGTGCATAGTTTTAAAGTGCCTACCGATTTAGAACGTAATCATGATTATATTTGGAGGCATTATATAGCACTTCCATCAAGAGGAAAATTTGGTGTTTTTAACAGAACACATTATGAAAACGTGTTGGTAACACGAGTACATCCTAATTACATTTTAGGTGAAAATATTCCATCAATACGTTCTTTAGCAGACATAAATGACGCATTTTGGGACTCACGGTTTGAACAAATAAATAATTTTGAAAAGCATATTGCTGACAACGGAACCGTTATTTTTAAATTCTATTTAAACCTTTCAAAAGGTGAACAAAAGAAAAGATTATTAAGACGTCTAGAAAAAGAGAATAAACATTGGAAATTTTCTCCGGATGATTTAAAAGAACGCAAGTTATGGGATAAATATCAATTTTGCTATGAAGATGCTATTAATAGAACATCAAAACCATATGCGCCTTGGTTTGCAATTCCTGCTGATGATAAACCAACAGCCCGCTATATAGTAGCTAAAATTATGTATGATACTCTTTGTACATATACCGAGATTAAAGAACCAGAGTTAGATGATGATATAAAGGCTAACCTTGAATTATACAAGCAAGAA
The DNA here is from genome assembly GCA_964418645.1 of uncultured Flavobacteriaceae bacterium. GTDB lineage: Bacteria > Bacteroidota > Bacteroidia > Flavobacteriales > Flavobacteriaceae > JAADHG01. Next base: position 20,906 of record CAYQME010000018.1, on the reverse strand, counting down.
TTAAATAACGAATAAAGAGATGTTTTTAGGAAGAGCAACGTCTTTATTAAGTAATTCTTACTAATTAAAATGAATTTTTGTGAGCTAGTGAATAAAATCTTGCAAAAATCAGATTTTTTTTATGATTTCTTTTTGGACTAGTAATTCTAAGAAACTGTATATTTAAAACTTAAAAAAATATATCTAAAGGCCTCTTTAGAGAATCTTTAAAAACCATCAACAAATGAAGCAAATACTTTTTTTAGGTACACTATTTATTTCTGTATTGTCATTTCCCCAAACAGATGCAGAAATAATAAAGAAAATATACAACACTTCTTTAACTAACGGGCAAAGCTATGAGTGGCTAAATTATTTATCAAATCAAATTGGAGGGCGCTTAACAGGATCTTTAAATGCCGAAAGAGCTGTGCAGTGGACTAAAGAAGAGTTGAAAAAAATCGGATTGGATAAGGTATGGCTGCAACCTGTAATGGTGCCCAAGTGGGTAAGAGGGACACCAGAGTTTGCTTTTATTGAAACTAAACCTGGAGAAACAACAAATGTAAATATATGTGCTTTAGGAGGCTCAGTAGCCACTCCTGCATTAGGGGTTAAGGCTAATATAATAGAAGTGCATAGCTTAGAAGAATTAAAAACACTTGGGCGTGAAAAAATTGAAGGAAAAATTGTGTTTTTTAATCGCCCTATGGATGCTACTTTATTGAACACTTTTAGAGCCTATGGAGGGAGTGTTGATCAGCGAGGATCTGGAGCAAAAGAAGCTGGAAAATACGGAGCTGTTGGTACAATAGTTCGGTCTATGAATTTACGATTAGACGATTTCCCACACACAGGAGCAATGAATTATGGTGACACGCCTTTAAACAAACGTATCCCTTCTGCTGCAATTAGTACCAAAGATGCAGAATTGTTAAGTAGCTTTTTGAAATTAAATAAAGATTTAAAGTTTTATTTCAAGCAAAACTGCAAACAATTAAAGGATGTTTTGTCCTACAACGTTATTGGAGAAATTAAAGGGAGTGAATTTCCAAATGAATATATTGTTGTTGGAGGCCATTTGGATTCTTGGGATTTAGGAGATGGTTCTCACGACGATGGTGCAGGAATAACACAATCTATGGATGTATTAAGATTACTTAAAAAAATTGGAATAAAACCTAAAAGAACAATTAGAGTTGTTTTGTTTATGAATGAAGAGAATGGTTCAAGAGGAGGAAAAAAATATGCTGCTGAAGTAAAACGTAAGGGAGAGCATCATATTTTTGCTTTAGAAAGTGACTCGGGAGGATTTACACCAAGAGGATTTTCTTTTGATGCAAGTGACACAAATTTCAATCAAGTACTATCTTGGACATCGTTATTTGAGCCTTATTTAATTCATTTTTTTGATAGAGGAGGCAGTGGATCGGATGTAGGGCATCTTAAAAATAGTAAAACAGTTTTAGCAGGTTTAAGACCAGATTCACAACGTTATTTTGATTATCATCACGCTTCCACAGATACTTTTGATGCTATTAATAAACGCGAGTTAGAACTTGGTGCTGCTGCTATGACAGCTTTGGTTTATTTGTTTGATAAATATGGTGCGAGCTCTAATTAATATTAAGAGTTAATAGGTTTAATGACTTTAATCTTGTAAAATATTATCGTAATTTACCTTTGGCTATAATTTTATAATAACATATAGTATATTTAAATAAAATTATTCTTTGGTGAAAAAACGAATTCTAAAATATATTATAGTTAACCGCTTTTATATTTTATGCATAATCCTATTTACTATTTCTGTTAATGCGACTTTTGCATATAAGAATGTTTCTATACCTGAAGGAAATAATATATTAAATAATAACAATTCACCGATATACAAATATGTTACTAATCATTTTCTAAAACTCAAGCAAGATTTAAATAAGCAAAATAAAACCCAAGAAGAATTGAGCGAAGAGTATAGGCAACTTGCTAAGATTTATACTGATAGTGTTAAAGCAGATAAGGCAGTTTTTTATGCTGAAGAATATATAAGATTAACTGCTGATTTATCCATAATTAATGACCATTTTTTTTATAATATTAAAGACACAGATTTATATTTAAATTTTAAGAATAGATATGGTACACATTTTAATTTTCTCTCATTATTTTATTTATTTGCTGGGTTTTTAGGATTATTTATTGGTGTGCTATTGAATCTTAAAAGAGGAATACATAGAAAGAGTACATTTTTAATAGGTCTTTTTGTGTTGTTTAATTCCATATTTATTATTCATTTGAGTCTTTATCTTATTAATTACCATTATTATTTTCCTCATACATTACTAATGTCTACAGCGTTCACTTTGTTCTATGGGCCATTAATTTATTTCTATTTTAAAATTACTGTTACAGATTATAAACTAAAATGGATAAATAGTTTACACCTCTTGCCAGCACTAATTTTATTAGTATTTATTTTTCCTTTTTATACATTATCTGCAAAAGAGAAGTTTGTTATTTTATTTGATCAAGAAGATATTTTGTTATCAGAAGCAAATTATATAATGGTGGTAAAAATAATATCGTTAGTGATTTATGCGATTTTAACGATGAAAATGTATTATGAAGCTAAAAATAAAAGTAGCCTAAAGAGTAGAAAACTAATATGGCAAAGAAATATTATTGCCATTTATTGTATATATATAATTGCTTATGTGTTTTTTATTGCAACAACATCTGGCGTTTTTGATACCCCAGCTTTTTTTCATCTTCAAATTTTAGCAATGGTGGGATTAGTATTTTATGTAGCGTATATAACCTATGTACAGCCAGAGATTTTTAAGGGTGAAGTGAAATTGGTTGATCCAATTAACATTTTTAAATACAAGACTTCTAGCTTAACACCATCATATTCAGAAGAGTTAAGAGATGAATTGTTAATGCTTTTAGATAAAGATAAAGTCCATAGAGAAAATAATATTAGTCTTCAAATATTATCTGAAAAACTTGAAACTTCTAGACATAATACATCCCAAGTTATCAACGAACATTTTGGTTTAAATTTCTTTGAATTGATTAATAAGTATAGAATTGAAGATGCTGTAAAAATTTTCAATAATAATGATCAAGATAATTTAACAATTATTGAGGTTGCTTACAAGGTTGGTTTCAACAATAAAGTGACCTTTAATAAATCTTTTAAGAGACATCTTTCACAAACACCTTCGGAATATATTAAATCCATTAAATCTTAAATGTTGTTTTTAGATGGAGTTATTATTAATAACTTTAAACGATTAATTTATTTACTAAAACCATGAAAACTAAATTTGTAGTACTGTTAGTTACACTTAGTGTAATGAATCTATCTCCAGCCCAAGACAAAGAACTTCCCTATTATGAATTGCCTGAATATTCCAAAACCTATACAGCAGGTACTGTTGCTGCTAGAATGGTTGACGGTTTAGGTTTTAGATATTATTGGGCAACTGAAGGATTACGTGCTGAGGATTTGTTTTATAAACCAAGCGAAGATAGTAGAACTACTGGAGAAACTATTGATCATATATATGGTTTGTGCAGAGTTATTGTAAATTCTACTTTAAAACAACCTAATGGAGGCAGTCAAGATGAAGCATTGACATTTGCTGAAAAACGAAAAAAAACCCTAGAATATATTAAGACAGCAGCTGATATTTTACGAGAAAGTGATGATATATCGGAATTCAAAATTATATTTAAACGTGGTGAGAATACTTCTGAGTTTCCATTTTGGAATCAATTAAATGGACCTATTGAAGATGCTGTGTGGCATTGTGGTCAAGTGGTATTACTTAGGCGTGCTTCAGGAAACCCTTATAATTCTAAAGCGAGTGTGTTTAGTGGTAAGGTTAGAGATTAAGTAAGGCTTCAATATCAATTAGTTTACCATTAAGAATTACTGTTTTTTTACCTTTTAAATTCTTAATATCATCTAAAGGATTTTTATCAAGAATTAAAATATTGGCTTTAAAACCAGATTCTAGTTTTCCAAATTTTAAACCAAACGCATCATTAAAGTTAGAAGTAGAAGTTGCCAATACTTCTCTGTTTGTTAATCCCGTTAGAGATAGTACTTCTAGTTCTTGATGAAGCGAAATTCCAGGCATCGTGCCCCAAACATCAGTACCACTTCCAGAAATATAATGTGCTCCATTTTCGTAATAAGTTTTCTCAATCATGAGTTCATTAAACCCTAATTTTTGATACGCTGCTAATTCTTCTGGCGGATAGTTGTGTTTTCCTGTTATTTTATCTGCTGGACGATAAACATTGCTGCTTTCAATTATTGCTGCTACTTTTTCGTCCCAAGGGTTTTTACTAAAAGGCATATCTATATACAACAAGCCAAAAGTTGGCATGATGTATGAGTTTGAATTTCCTAAGTTTTTGGCATGTTGCAATAAAGCTTCATCATTTTCCTTTAAGTTTGTTAAGTATTGATAATAACGTCATTTCGAGCTTCCAAAATCATTACTAAAAGGTTGTTTAGCTACTTTTATTGCTATGGAATCTGGAGCAATATCTAAAGAATAACGAGTGGTATGTACAAAAGCATCAACACCTAAATCCATGCCTTTTTTATACGATGTAAATCCGAGTTCACCTATAGTTCCCATACCTAATTTTTTGGCTTCATTATGTGCTAAATCCAGTTGTTTAGGAGTGAGTTTGTACAATCATTAATAAAACTTCAATTCCATTGCTGTATAACTTATGGATGCTATCTAAAAGTTGTTGATTTGTAAGAGGTATATCACCAACAGATTCTAGCATATGCACATTTGAAGATGGATTAGCATTGTGATAAAATTTTCCACGTCTAAAACTTTCTACACCAATAACATCAGTAATTCCCATATATAAAAAAACATTGGCATAATTTAATTGTTTATTACAGCAAAACCATCAGTTAAACCTGGTAAAATATATTTTCCTGTGGCATCAATGACATGTTCTTGTTTATCAGAAATAGCATTTGCTTCTACAATTTTAAAAATGGTGTCTGCTTTAATAATAATAGCCTTATTAGCGAGGTCGTTTGACGATGTTCCGTTATTAGAAACATCTATAATAGTTCCTCCTTTAATAATAAGTGGATTGTTATAAATTTGTTTTGTTGTGCAAGACAACAATAAAACAATTAGTATTAAGGAAAGGCAAAAGTTTTTAAAATTCATTCTTAAATTTTATTAAAAAATTAAAGTAATATAAATTTTAGGGACGTTCACTAACGTTAGTGATTTTATATTAAATTTATAATTCAAAATAACAACAATTGAAACCAGTAGAAGAATATTTATTTAATCAGCGAGAACCATATCAATCCATTATGCTATATGTAAGAAATGTTATTTTAAAAACACTACCAAAAATGGAGGAGAAGTATAATTATGGTATTCCGTTTTATCATTATAACAAAAAGCCTCTATGCTATTTAAATATTTTAAAGGGTACTAATTTTGTAGATGTTGCTTTTGTGCAGGGTGTGTTTTTAGAGAAAGATTTTCCTGAATTAAAAGATTATAACAAACGTAAACAGGTAAGATCTATACAGATAAAAAGTCTTGAAGAGTTTAATGAGTTATTATTTGTTGATATACTTAAAGAAGCTTCAACTTTATTAGATAAAAGTAGAAAAGCTTGGAATCCAAAGATTAAATTCTAAAAATCCCACCTAGAGAAACGACACGCTGTAAAAACCAAAAATGTTGTGAAGCACTTTCTGCTGTGTTGCTTGTGGTTCTTATATCATTCATATTAATATATCCACCTTTTAAATCGGTTTGAACATAAAAGTGCTTGCAGAATGTAAGATTAAGACCAACATTTGCTGATAATCCATAGCCTGCAAGATGAAATTCATCATATCTGTCTTTGCTTAAAAGCGTTGTGTTAGATTTAGGATACAAAACCCCAGCAGCAACACCTTCAGTAATATTTATTTGAATTTTGTCAATATTATGAATATTTAATATTGATGAGATATCATCATAACGTGCAATTTCTGAGTATATATAATTAAGACCATTGGTGTGTTCAAATTTTAAAAACTCTTCTGATACAAAAAAGGAGTCGTTGTTATAAACGCCATTGTATTCACTACCCGCTTCATTATCTGGTAGATTAATAAAACCATCCAAAGTTTTAGTTTTGTTTCTATTCATAACATATTTCATGTGGTCAACGCCAATTGAAAGACTATAATGATCAGAAATAAAATAACCCAATTTAATATTTGTTTGTGGAATCGTTATTTGTGTAGGATTAATATAGTCTATATGCCAACCTTTAGGTTTATCGTGAGCGGAGATGTCTTTAATTGTAAAGCGATAATCTTTACCCTTAAATGTAATATTAGATTTTGAGTAAGATTCCCTATTTCCTCCCCAACTTATAAAGAATTTACCTTTGTTTGATAATGTGTGTTTTTTAAGGACTGTATTTTGTGCAGATGGTTGTAATGCGAATAATAACGAAAATATAAAAGGTATTAATTTAATAAAAGGATAATTCATAGTCTAACGAGAGTGAAGGTTTTATTTCACTTAACTTTAGACGAAAAATAAAGCATTCCTTAAAAAATGAAACACTTTATTTTAAATAAACATACAACTAATTAAGTTAAAATGTTTGAATAGTTTTTCTTATAGCAACTAAATTACTCAATAAACCTTGTAAATAATCTAGGTGTAACATATTTGCACCATCGCTTTTGGCATTAGCAGGATTAAAGTGTGTTTCTATAAATAAACCATCAACATTATTAACAATTCCAGCTCTGGCAATTGTTTCAATCATATCAGGTCGCCCTCCAGTTACACCACTAGTTTGATTGGGTTGTTGTAGGGAATGTGTTACATCTAAAACTACAGGCGCATATTGACGCATAGTGGGTATGCCTCTAAAATCTACAATCATATCTTGGTAGCCAAACATGGTTCCTCTATCAGTTATCCATGCATTGTCATTTCCAGCATCTTTTACTTTTTGAACTGCATGCTTCATAGCTTCAGGACTCATAAATTGTCCTTTTTTAAGATTTACTACTTTTCCTGTTTTAGCAGCAGCAACGACTAAATCGGTTTGGCGCACTAAAAAAGCAGGGATTTGTAACACATCTACATACTGTGCAGCAAGTGTTGCGTTAGAAACTTCATGAATGTCTGTTACTGTTGGTATATCAAAGGCTTCTGAAACTTTTTTAAGAATTTTAAGTGCTTTTTCATCACCAATTCCTGTAAAACTATCAATCCTGCTTCGATTTGCTTTTTTAAAACTTCCTTTGAATATAAAGGGAATTTCAAGTGAATCTGTAATAGCTACAATTTTTTCAGCAATACGCATTGCCATATCTTCACTTTCTATAGCACATGGACCTGCTAATAGGAAAAAATTATTTGAATTTGTATGCTTAATCTTAGGTATATCTTGAAGAATCATGTGCTTAATAACTAATTTTAAGCAGCAAAGATAAGCATTTTAAAAGCTTGTTTTAATACTATTTCTAATAATCCAAATAGACATTAAGAAATTAAGGATAACAAAGATAGCTCCATAAAAAACAAAGCTTTTAATAATTGAAATTGAAGCTATATTAAAGAGATCTGATAAGTAGACTAAAATTAAATATGAAGACAAGCAAACAAATGTAATTCCTAAAGTGAAATTGAGTTTTTTGTTAGGTTTAATTATTTGCCATAAAAAAGGCATCCCAAAAAGTAATATAGGATAAGCTGAAAGACCTTTACTTTTATTTACTCCTGTAAACCAAAAGGCTATAACAACAATAAAATAAAGGTACGGAATGAACTTAGAATATCTATTAATCATTTTCATCTAATTTATTTTAAAGATTAGATATAAATTGTTCAACATAAAAGAACAGATTTTGCTGCTAATCTTTTAATAAAACGATATAGGTATTAGCTTATTTTATTAGAATTCAATTATAACAAATATTTAACGATGTTACATAATAATTTAATAAACAGTATAAGTAGTAAAATATAACGTACCTTTGCACGCTTTTAAAAAGTATAGCAGATGACTAAAATTAAGAACATTGCAATAATTGCACACGTAGATCATGGTAAAACAACTTTGGTAGATAAGATTATGTACCATTGCCAATTATTTCGTGAGAACGAAAACACGGGTGATTTAATTCTTGATAGTAATGATTTAGAACGCGAAAGAGGGATTACTATTACCTCTAAAAACGTTTCTGTAATATATAAAGACACAAAAATTAATATTATTGATACACCTGGTCACGCCGATTTTGGAGGAGAAGTAGAGCGTGTACTTAATATGGCCGATGGTGTTTTGTTATTGGTTGATGCTTTTGAAGGTCCAATGCCACAGACGCGATTTGTATTGCAAAAGGCCTTAGATTTAGGTTTAAAACCTTGTGTTGTTATTAATAAGGTTGATAAAGAAAATTGCACGCCAGATGAGGTACATGAAAAGGTATTTGATTTAATGTTCGAACTTGGTGCAGAAGAGTGGCAACTCGATTTTCCTACAGTTTACGGCTCAGCCAAACATAATTGGATGAGCGATGATTGGCAAAACCAAACAGATAATATAGAACCATTATTAGATATGGTTATAAACCATATTCCTTCACCAAAAATAGAAGAAGGGACTACACAAATGTTAATCACCTCCTTAGATTATTCTTCATTTACAGGAAGAATAGCCATTGGACGCTTACAACGAGGTGAACTAAGATTGGGAATGCAAGTATCTTTGGTAAAACGTGATGGGAGTATAGTGAAAACAAAAATTAAAGAATTACATATTTTTGAAGGTTTAGGACGTAAAAAGGTTGATGAAGTACAAGCTGGAGATATTTGTGCTCTTGTAGGTTTAGAAGGATTTGAAATTGGTGATACAATTGCCGATTTAGAAAATCCAGAAGGACTTAAAACTATTGCTATTGACGAACCAACAATGAGCATGTTGTTCACCATAAATGATTCACCTTTCTTTGGTAAAGACGGAAAATTTGTTACATCACGTCATATTAAAGAACGTTTAGATAAGGAGTTAGAGAAAAATTTAGCACTTCGTGTAAATGAAACAGATAGTGCAGATAAATTTTTAGTGTTTGGTAGAGGTGTCTTACACTTATCAGTATTAATTGAAACCATGCGTCGAGAAGGGTATGAACTTCAAATTGGACAACCACAAGTTATTATAAAAGAGATTGATGGTGTAAAATGTGAACCCGTTGAAGAAATGACTATTGATTTACCTGAAACAGTTTCTGGAAAAGCTATTGAAATGGTCACCATGCGTAAAGGAGAAATGTTGAGTATGGAAGCCAAAGGCAATCGTATGGTATGTGAATTTATTGTGCCTTCTAGGGGAATTATAGGACTGCGTAACCAGTTGCTTACAGCTACAGCAGGAGAAGCAATTATGGCGCATCGTTTTAAAGAATATCAACCTATTAAAGGAGGTATTCCTGAGCGTCAAAATGGAAGTTTAGTGTCTATGGAAAAAGGGCAAGCAATTCCTTATTCTATCGATAAATTACAAGATCGAGGTAAGTTTTTTGTAGACCCAGGTGAAGCTATTTATGAAGGTCAAGTTATTGGCGAAAATTCTCGTGGGGATGATATAGTTATCAATATTACTAAAACAAAAAAATTGTCTAATGTACGCTCTTCTGGAGCTGATGATAAAGCAAAAATTGTACCTGCTATAAAATTTTCTTTGGAAGAAGCTTTAGAGTATATTCAAAAAGATGAGTATGTTGAAGTAACACCAAATCATTTGCGCTTACGAAAAGTGTTATTGACTGAAGTAGAGCGTAAACGAAACAAATCTATTTAAGCTATGGAGTTTTTAGGAGTGTCTTATGTAGATTGGATTGGTTATATGGCTATGGCAACCTTGTTTGTGTCTTTTACGATGAAAGATATTAAAAAACTTCGGATAATTAATTCTATTGGTGGCGGCTTTTTTGTGGCTTATGGTGTTTTATTAGATATATCTTGGCCTATTATTATTGCCAACTCTGCAATAATTGGAATTAACGTTTATTATTTATTTCTTAAGAAAAAGTAGTACTTTCACGCTGTAAAATAAACTAATTCTTATACACATTTTTGCAGTAAAAAAATATATAAGCAAACATAAATCTGTTTGGGATGGTTTTGTAGCTAAATCTAAAAATGCTTCATTTTTATTCTATCGTGATTTTGTAGATTATCATCAAGACCGATTTGAAGATTACTCATTGCTAGTCTTTAAAGACGAAACGCTAATCACTATTGTTCCTGCTAATAAAGTAGAAAACACAGTATATTCTCATCTAGGCTTAACTTATGGAGGGCTTGTGCTTAGTGATAATGTTGCATTTAGTGATGTTTTAAAAAGTTATCAAACCATCCTTAACTTTTTGTACAATAACAATATTGTTGATTTTGAAATAAAGGTACTACCTAAAATTTATCATACACTACCAAGCGATGAAATTGATTATTTGTTATTTAAAACAGAAGCTGGATTAATTAAAAGAGATATCACATCAGTGATTGATGCGAAATATAAATTAGAAATACAATCTTCAAACAGAAAAAGAGGATTAAAAAAGGCCAAAGCTCAAAATTTAGTAGTTAAAGAAGTTTCTAATTTTCAGGATTTTTGGAATGATATTTTAACTCCAAATTTAAGAGCAACACACCATGTAAATCCTGTGCATTCATTAGAAGAAATTACACAACTCAAAGCAAGATTTCCTAATAATATTAGACAGTTTAACGTTTATAAAGACGATAGAATAGTTGCAGGAGCTACTGTTTTTGATACCAAACATGTTGCTCACGTACAATACATTTCTGCTAATAAGGATAAACAAGAGTTGGGTAGTCTCGATAAGTTGTTTGATGTTTTTATAAACGACATTTTTAAAACTAAAAAGTATTTTGATTTTGGAATTTCTAACGAAAATCAAGGGCAAAAAATAAATGAAGGCTTATTATCGTGGAAAGAATCTTTTGGAGCAAGAACAATTATACACCAATGTTATAAAGTACAAACCAAAAATTTTGTAAAACTAAATGACACTATGTTATGATACAGTTTTTGGATTTAAAGACAATTAACGCTCGTTTTGAAGGCGAGTTCAAGCATTCATTTGATGAACTCTTAACTTCAGGAAGATACATTTTAGGAGATGGTGTTAAAACTTTTGAAACTAATTTTGCCAGTTACTGTGGTACTAAATATTGTATCGGCGTTGGGAATGGTTTAGAAGCTTTGGTATTAATATTTAGAGCATACATAGAATTAGGAAAATTAAAAAAAGGGGATGAAGTTTTAGTGTCTGCAAATACATATATAGCTTCCATTTTGGCTATTATCCATGCTGGATTAACACCAGTTTTTGTGGAGCCTGAGTTCGATACTTTTAATATCTCTCCAGTAAAAATTAAAGAGAGTATAACTTCAAAAACAAAAGCCATTTTAGCAGTGCATTTGTATGGACAACTTGCAGATATGAATGCCATTGAAAATATAGCAAAGCTACACAATTTATTAGTTGTTGAAGATTCAGCTCAAGCTCATGGTGCTGTTAATAGTGATGCTAAGCTTGCTGGTAATTTGGGAGATGCTGCTGGTTTTAGTTTTTATCCGAGTAAGAATTTGGGCGCTTTAGGAGATGGAGGTGCTGTAACTACAAATGACTTAGATTTGGCAGGTATAATTTATAAATTGAGAAACTATGGAACCTCTTCTAAATATGTAAATGATTATATTGGATTTAATTCTAGACTAGATGAAATACAAGCTTTATTCTTAAATATAAAACTAAAAAAGCTAGATGAAGATAATGATAAAAGAGTAAAAATAGCAAGTCAATATTTATCTCAAATAGTATCAAATAAAATTAAGTTACCTTATTTTTCAAACCAACAGGATCATGTGTTTCATCAATTTGTAGTAAGTGTTGATGATAGAGAAGCATTTGTTGATTATTTGAAAAATAACCAAGTAGAAACTTTAATTCATTACCCAATTGCGCCTCATAAACAAAAAGCATTGTCAAAATACAAATATTTGAAGTTGCCAATTACTGAACATATTCATAATACAGTAGTCAGTATCCCGATAAGCCCAATAATGACAGATGAACAAATTAATAAAGTAATACAACTTCTAAATACCTACTAGTTGAAGAAATTTTTAGATTATATAAATAGTAAAGTTTTAGTAAAAGCTGCGAAATTAAATTCGGTAACTGTTCTTGTTAAAATTGCAGCGGGATTTTTAACTACAAAGTTTATTGCCTTTTTTATTGGAGTTGAAGGAATGGCTCTTATTGGAAATTTGAGGAGTTTTTTTACAGCTATACAAACTTTTGCTACAGTTGGCTTTTATAAAGGTATTGTAAAATATATAGGCAAATATAAAAATGATACTTTAAAGCTTAGCAAGACCATATCTACTGCATATTATTTTGGTTTTATGGCTACAATTCTTATAAGTATAATATGCTATTATAATGCTGAAGTGATTAATAGATTACTGTTTTCAGAAGAGTATAATTTTGCATACATAATACAAATTATGGCATTGGCAATACCATTTTATGCATTAAATATGTTTTGCTTCTCTATTATGAACGGATTTTCCAAGTATAGAATTCTGCTAATAATAAATATTATTGGACAAATAATGGGATTGTCTGTAACCTTGTTGTTAATCTGGCAAAATAATATTGATGGCGCTCTTATTTCGGTAGTCATTTCGCCGTCATTAATTTTCTTAATCACTTTGATTGGGATATTAAATAGAAGGAATTTAATGGATCATATTAAAGTAAGCAATATTGATTTTAAATGGATTAAAAAATTAGGACCATTTACATTAATGGCTGTTGTATCCGGAATTGCATTACCACTAGTAACCATTGCAGTTAGGAATTATATTATAGGATCTGAAGGGATGAAAGATGCGGGTTATTGGGAAGCAATGAATAGAATATCTACTTACTGCCTCATGTTTGTAAACTCAATGATGGTTTTATATTTCTTGCCTAGATTTGCTGAAATTAATAATAAAAAAGAATTTAGAAGTGAAGTATTTAGTTTTTATAAGACTGTTGCGCCATTTTTTGGATTGGGACTTTTGGTTATCTATTTTCTAAAACAATTTATTGTTACTATTTTCTTGACGGACGACTTTTTACCAGTTCAAAATTTGTTTGGATGGCAATTGTTGGGAGATTTTATTAAAATTTTATCAGTTGTAATTGCGTATCAATTTATTGCAAAAAGAATGTTTTGGCATTTTATTATTACCGAATTGTTTTTAGTGTTTATTACTTATTTCACTAGCTTGTATTTGATTGATATATATGGTGTAATAGGTGCAAATATGGCACATTTTGCTAGCTATGTAATGTATTTTGGTGTTATTTTACTAATTTTTGGGAGCTCTCTTTTTGGAGTATTAGAAGAAGACCATAAATAAATAGTACGAGTTTTATTAGTAATATGTTTTATTATTTAGTTTTACGCCATAGTAAGTTCTTGAAATAGATATTCAAAAGTGAAAAGTGTATTATATATGCAAAAAAATAGGCAATTGAAACACCTATAAAACCATATGCTTTTACAAAAATGAAAGCAAAAACACTAAAGACTAAAGCCCATTCAAATTGGAACAAAATAAATGTTTTAGTCTTAGCTTTAGCTATTAGAACATTACCTAAAACCCAACAATTTATTTTTATAAAGTCTCCTAATAAATGGAATAAGATAATTGAATTAATTAAAAAAAACTCTTTACTAAAAATAAAACTTATTAAAAAACCTCTCATTAAATATACACTTATTGTTATGATTGCGATTATTGGAAAGCTTAGACTCCAAACTTTAAAAACTTCTTTTTTCAGATTTCCTCCAGATATATTAGAAAATGTTGGGATTAAATAAAATTGAAATGTTGTTGTTAAAAACATCATGTAAATTGCAGATAGCCGCCACATGCCTTCCCATGATCCTGCATAATTTTCACCAAGTTCATTGTTTAAAAAAGATCTAACAAATAAAGTTGCAGAAATCATACATAAAGGAGCAATAATAGCCATTAAAGAAAATTTGGTTAAGTTCTTAAAATGAAACGTTTCAAACTTTGTTAGAAAGTATCTTAGATTAAAAACTCTATAAAATTTTATAGTGGAAAATGAAATACATAAAATTAAAATTTGATTAATTGCTATAGCATAAAAAGCTCCTAAAACACCATATTGTAACAACATAAAAATCAATATACATGCTGATATTATGCTTGCTATAATATTAATAAGTATGTATGTTTTGATTTTTTTAAGTCCATTTAAGGTTGACATTATTAAACTATTGACTGATACAGTTATAAATGAAAAGGATATAGCAATAAATATATTTGAATACCTGATGTCATTAAATAAAAGCGAAGATAATTCGTCTTTAAAGATTATTGTTAGTAAACAAATAACTATAGAAGAGTAAATATGAAGCTTAAAAGTCGTGCCTAAAAAGTGGCTGAACATTTTTTTATTTTCCTTGTACTCAGCAACATATTTTATAATGCCATTTTCTGACCCAAGATTACTCCCAACATTTGCGAGGCTTATGAAGTCTTTTAATTGTCCAAGTAAAAACATTCCGCTCTGGCCTAAGTAAACAGCAACTATTTTATTTGTAATTAACTTAATAATTAATGAAACAGTAGTATTAATAGCCGAATAATATGTTGTCTTTAAAAGGTTCATTTACTCTTATTGAAATTTGACCATTGATGAAAAGATAGATTAGTTTGAGATTGTAATAATCGAAAGTCTTCCATATATAAATCGGTAAGCCAATTTTTGTCTTCTTGCGAAATTTTGATATATCCACTATCAGATTTAGTTAACCTTATTACTATATTAGAAAGGCTTATTTTTTTTAATTTATCTTTCAAACTTTTTGGAAAAAATTTATAAGTTGGTTTTAGAATGTTTAATAATCTATTAGAATTTATAGCAATGTATTTGTATATTTTAGGGTGTTTCAATAATACTGTTTGATTAACATGTATTTTAGGTAAATCAAATAATTCACTAACTTCTAAAAATGTAAAACATTCATTTACTACTTTATTCGGGTGAGCTATAAAATCTTCAAAAGCAATGATTTTAATTTGGTTAGGGTGGAATTCTTTATAAAATTTTGAAAGCCACTTACCGTATAGGCCATACTGAAAATAATTTTTGTATTTACCTTCTTTTAAGGCATACTTAGTATTTGGAGTTATATTTTTATCCTTTAGAACAGCTTCTCTTAGCGAAAGAGGTTCACTACCTAATCCTTTTAAATACCAATAATGAGAATAAATTCTATCAACAGGATTTCTAAGCAAAAAAATAAATTTTAAATTTTCTGAATTGGGAAATTTTTTAATATTTTCCATGAACTTTGGGAATAACATATAAGAAGTACTAGATTCTCCTTTAATCAAAGCATTCTTCTTTTCATTAAATAAATTGAGATACCACTGTTTGTCTTTTATAGAAAATTCTTCAAAATCCTTTCTAACCCAAAAAAATGGTTCTTTTTCTGACGACATACAAATTTTAGGATGAACATTTAAAAGTTTATGTAATGAACTTGTTCCTGATTTTGCTGCACCTGGAATAAATAAGTTTGGATAGATATTATTCATTTTTATTAATGAAGCGTTTGTTTCATAATTAAAGTTATTTCCATGTGTCAACATACTTATTTGCAATAGTTAAATAATGATGCTCTTTCTCAATAAATGCACGTGCATTTTTAGAGATTTCTAAAATCTTATTTGGATTTAAAATTAACCATTCTAATTTAGAAGCAATACTCTCTGCGTCTGGTAAAGCATTTATAGCAATGGTATCTTCCTTTAAATTATAATAGTTCAACCATTCTTTCTCGGCGCCAGTAAATACAACCTTACCTTTAGCCATAGCCTCTAATGCATTATAACCTTGATCATAGCTGTAAACTTGATCTAATAATATATGGCAGTCATCATACAGTTTTATATACTCATTATAGGGCAAACTGTAAGATGTTTTTATATCTACTATGTTATTATATTTTTGTTTGATTATTTCTAAAGCTTTAGTAAAATAGAAACTCCCTTTTTTTACAAAAGACTCATTGTTTACACCATGGAAAATTTTTATTTTCTCTATATTGTTTATAGGTATATATTTAATTTTAGCAATATTGATGGGATTTGGTATTAGCCCTAAATAGTTACTATTTCCCAACAAAGGAATATGATAATCTAAATCAGAAGCAATAACACCATTACAATTTTTAAATATATAATTATGTAATTTTTTGTAAGGACTTGTTAGGTACTTTAATGAATAATAATCTTCTTTTTTAGTGGTTTTATTGGTGTGAAAAGGAGTTAAAATCGAGTATCTAAATTTTTTGTCAAAAGCGTACTTTATGCTTGTATAATCATTGCCACAGGATAATAAATAAACATACTTATTATTATGAAAAATATAATCTAATATTTTTATTTCTGTTTTTGGATTAATATTAAAAGGGCTTTCGTTAATTAATTGAACTATATCAAAACCAATAAATAGCTTTCTATGTTTTTTAAATTGAATATAAGTATCTATTGAACTAATATCTTTTGAGAAAATTTTTAGAAAAAATTTCCGCAACGTAAGCGAAAAGCCTTTAGTGAATCGTTGTTTTAAAAAAATATCACTGGGATAGTTTTTAAAACCATCTCCATTGCTAACAATTATTACCTCATACCCCAATTTTATTAAGCCTTCTTTTAAAGAATTATGGAGACGACTATATTCTCCTACTAATAAAATTCTCATAAGTAATTTTTATATTTGTTTTCAAAGATAAATTTTAATGTCAAATATTAATAAACAATTTGAAAGATTAGAGATATTAATTGCTACAAAAGATAGATATTCACTTGATTTTTTAAAGAAAATGTTTGGAGAAATTAATCTTTCTTCATTAGATATATTGATTGTTAATCAAACCTCTAAAGAGGTTTTACTAAAATCAAATATGCCTAATATAAGGGTGATAAATTCTTTTGATTACGGATTGTCAAAAAGTCGTAACATAGCATTGCAAAATGCTATCCATGATATAGTTTTAATCGCAGATGATGATGTAGTGTATGAGAAGGATTTTGTAAGTAACATTATATATTTGTTCAACAAACATCCTAACGCAGCATTTATAACTTTTAAAGTAAATGACTTAAGCGGGATGCCTTATAGAGATTATACAAAGTCTACTATTCAGCATAGTTTAAAATCAATAAAGCCTTTAATTTCTATAGAAATAGCATTTAACTGCAAAATCGTAAAAGAATTAAAAGTGTCGTTTAATAATCATTTTGGTTTAGGTAGTACATTTGCAACAGCTGAAGAATATATTTTTTGCAGAGATATCTTAAAATCTGGAGGAAAAGGATATTTTAATAATGCACATATTGTTTCACATCCAGAACATAGTTCCGGCAAAGAGATGGGAAGCGATAGAGTTATATATGCAAGAGCGGCATTAGCATATAAAGTATATGGAATACTTGCCTTTTTTTGGCTAATAAAATATACATTGTATATGTGGAAAGATGGCTATATTGCATTTAAAGAAATACCACGTAAATTTAAAATGGGATTACAAGGTATTTCAAAATACAAACTATTAGAATCATCTAGTAAAATAGACAAAGTTTATGTTAATTAAACTGATAGACATTCCAAAAATAGAAGATCCAAGAGGTAATTTATCGTTTATCGAAAAAGATTGTATTCCTTTTAGTATTAAACGTGTGTATTATTTATACGACGTACCAAGCGGCATTTTTAGAGGAGGTCATGCGCATAAAGAACAAGTAGAGTTTATAATTGCTTTAAGTGGAAGCTTTGAGGTAATTTTAGATGATGGTAAAGAAAAACAAAGCATAATGCTTAATATGCCTAATAAAGGATTGCTTGTTTCAACAGGAATTTGGCGAGAGTTAGAAAATTTTTCTTCGGGTTCAGTATGCTTAGTTGTTGCATCTGGTGAGTTCGATGAAAGTGATTATATAAGAGATTATAATACTTTTAAACTATCTAAACAATCTTAGATTAATTTTAAATTGTCTAAGCCAGTTTCTAAAACTAATTAAGAATTTTAATGAATAAACTGGTAGTTTTAAAGATAGCTTTTTTAATACTGAAAGATTTCTAAAATCAATATACTCTAATTGCCTATTAAAAGCATTAGTATTGCCTTCTATTTTATACTGGATTGCAGAAACATATCTATTTAAATCTAAATACCTCTTTAAACTTAAATTTGTTTTTTCAAATGCTTCAAAAGTGTTAAAATCTACATGATTTCGGTTTGTTAATAAAGAATCTGTAATCTTATTATCTGCATTAAGGTTAAGAATTACACTAACCTTATTATAAAAAGCTACGGAATGATTTAAGGCAATTAGAATCCATAAATCGGTGTCTTCGCCAGAGTTATAGTTTTCGTTAAAATTTCCAACGTCAATAAGAATTTTTTTAGGAATCATAACACTAGAACTTGATGCAATTCCATTTGCTAATGACGATGTAAAATAATCTTCTAAAATCCCTTTCCAAGAATTAATTGGTGGGACATTTTTATAGATACTTTTAATTTCGAATGTTTTAAATTTTCTTACATAGGCTTTCGCATACATACCACAATTTGGAAATTCTTCATGTAGCTCTTTTAAATCTTCTAGATGATGTGGTTTCCATGTATCATCTGCATCTAAGAAAACTATGAGCTCTGTTGTAGCTTTTGCAACACCAAAGTTTCTTGCGTAAGAAACTCCTTTGTTTTCTATTGAAAAAACAAGAATTCTTTCATTAATAAAAGCTTTTACAACGCCTAAGCTATTATCTGTAGAGCCATCATTAATAATAATGATCTCAAAGCTAGTAAAGGTCTGGTCTAAAACACTTTGCAAAGTGTTTTTAATATGATTTGCCTTATTGTAGAGCGGGATTACTATTGAAAAATATGGAGGCATACCTTTTAGTTAGATGAAATTTTTAAATAATAACCCAATCTGTATAAATCAAATAAAAACAAAGAAGGATGTTTAGATAATAGATTGTTCTTTATTGAGTTTTTAAATAAGGTATAAAACCATATTACTAAAAAAGATAGACCATTTAATTTAAATCTTGAAGCTTTTTTTGATAATAAAACATCATTAGCATGCAACAATCCCTGCTCTATAAATAAATGAAGATTGTCAACAGACTCTATAGATTTTTTTAAAAACTCAACATTAGACTCTATACCTAAGTGCATTACAGTATTATCTATATGATGAATATTAATTTCCTCATCTTTAGCTTCAATTGCAAATAAGGTGTCTTCGTGCCTTAAATTTGGTATGTCTTCATTAAATTTTAGAGTGTTAAATACATCTTTTTTTATAATAAAATTAAGCGTTAAAAAACGCAAATATGGTTTTTGCAGCCTTTTGTTAAGAGAAAGAGCTTCACGTTTTTTTCCATATAACCATCTTAATCTATTATCTTTATTTGGTTTGCTGATTTGGTAGCAAATACCACCATAAATAATTTCAGTTTTTAAAGTTAATGCGTTAATGTAGTTTTCAATAAAATTTGGATGAATAATTTCTAAATCAGAATCTAAAAACAGTAATGTGTCGTATTTTGCTGTCGCAGCCAATAAATTTCGAATAGCACTTCTTCCAATATTTAGATTTAAGATGGTGTAAGTACAATTGTCAAAGTTATTGATGAGTTTATTATCTTCAAAAATAGTAGTGGAACCATCATCAAATACTAAGATTTCATAAATAATATTATTAGCTAATGCCTGTTGATTTAAACTTTTTACAAAGGCTAAAGTATTATAGTTATATGTAGGTATTAGAATTGAAAGCATTATTTAGTTGAAATTAAAATGGTTTCTTGAGGTTTAAAACCAAAGTAGAAATCTTCTTTAGATGGATTGAAAGATTTAATCAACACATTAAATCCTACTTCTTCTAATCTATTTTTTAATCCTTTTTTGGAATAAATTCTGACATGATCATCTTGCCCAAAGTGCTCTTTTCTTTTTACAGGAGTTACAATAGAATAATCCTCATAAATTTTACCATCTTTAAACGGTGTTTGAATATAAACTACTCCTTTGGGTTTGGATACTCTGTAAAGTTCGGTCATAGCTTTCTTGTCATCAACAATATGTTCTAAAACATGATAACAAATTATAATATCAAATTTTTTATCTGATTGAGCTATGTTTGTGATATCAAACTTGTATTCAGCTAAAAATTCATCTTCAAAATCAGAACTATAATAATTTATTTTTTTGTTTCTTTTTAATTCTCTGTATAGACTTCTTGATGGTGAGAAATGTAATATAGTACCGTGAATTGAATTGTCTTCATTAAGTAATTTCCATAATCTTCTATTTCTAGATATACTACCACAGAAAGGACATATCAGTTCTTCATTTTTCAAGCGAATAAAAGAACTTATTTGATTATTGCAAATGTTACATTGATGTTTGTTACCAAAATAAAAAAACCCATAAAAATAACGAAAGAATAATTCATTCTTAAATAAAAAAGATTTAGGAAAAATAGACTTAATTTTTTTTTTAAATAAACTATACACTCTTTGACATTATTTCAAGTTTTTTCATACTGAATTAGACTAATTAATACTCATTCTTAATACACATGAAGCTTTTAATTTTTACGTTGTACTACTTCATACACTTTATTCTCGTCACATTTAAGGGTCTTGCTTGGGTATTTTAAAAGTAAAGCATAATCATGAGTAGCCATTAAAATGG
>CAYQME010000017.1:0-41719 GCA_964418645.1 uncultured Flavobacteriaceae bacterium | reverse complement strand
ATAAAAGCCACTAATAACAATTGCAAAAATGAAAAAGTTAAAAAACATGTAAAATGCATCTAACCAAAAATCTTTTCTAAACACCCCTTGACTTTTACGCCAAGGAAATGCAATTTCTAATAACCAGACTACTAAGGAAATAACTATTAAACCCCAAAAATAATTGGTGTACCACGGCACTTCAAAAAGGATAGATTTCCATGTCCAATCAATTGTTCCAAAAAAAGCATTACTAAATGCCTCTAAATATTTATCCATGAATTTAATTTATTAAGCTTTTTGAAGAACTAAAGTAGTCATACATCTTTTATCATTTACATTAACTGTCTTTAAAGGTTCTAAAAAAGAAAGGTAATACTTTTTTATTATTTTATCTAATAGTGGTTTTGTTAGTAAAAATCGTTCTGTTTTATCTGGCAATGTATAAACTCCGTCTGTTAAACAAATAGCTTTATCTTCTATTCCTATATCTGAAGCCATTCTTATAAACATAGATCCTTTTGGTTTTAAAACTCTAGTTAATTCTGAAAACATATTATAAAAATGAACTTCATTCTTTGCAAAATGTAAAACTGCATTGCAAAGAATATGATGAAAGGACTCATTTTCAAAAGGCAGATTTTCAACTGAGTTTACTGTAAAATTTTCGTTTTGATTATTATATTGTTCTTTAACTTCTTTTATTTTATCATAGTCCCTATCAATTCCAAAAATTGTACACCCATTATTGTAAAACCACTTTAAATTTCTTCCACTACCACAGCCTGAGTCAAGAATTATTTGATCTTTTAAATAACGTCCTTTAAATATTTGATCTAATAGATAAATATCAATGTTTCCTATTTGATCTTTTAATTTTTCCAATGACATACTAATTTAATTATTTGATGTTGTAACAAATGTTACAGGATTTACAAATTACGATTTATACATTTGACTATGGTTATAAATAAAGTAACAAAAATTTTATTCGTGTGCTTAGCTTGTCTAACTTTTATCACTCTAATTTATTGTTATTTACTTAATTGAAAAAATAAATATTATGAAAAAAAATATGGGCGGATTAGACCGCATTATCAGATTTATCATTGCTGCAACTATTGGTTTTTTATATTACAATGGGACTATAGAAGGTATATTAGCCTATGTGTTATTAGCTTTAGGAGGGATATTTTAGTCACAAGTTTTGTTAGCTTTTGCCCTTTGTATTCATTGGTTGGTTTGAATACTTGTAAAGCAAAGTAGTAATGCATAAAAAACCCATCTTAAAAGATGGGTTTTTTAATATTATGTAACAATTGTTACTTGAGTTTCAAAATCAGTCACTTAACTTTACAATGTTATTTACAATTAAAAGCTTATAATTATGAGTACACATTATCAAGTATTAATAATAGGGGGTGGAACAGCTGGTATAATGGTTGCTACACAAATGCTTAAAAAAGATAAACGTATAAACATAGGGTTAATTGAACCTGCCGATACACATTATTATCAACCTGCTTGGACACTAGTTGGTGCTGGTACTTTCAATTACAACAAGACTGCGAGACCGATGTCGATTGTAATGCCAAAAGGCATTACTTGGATTAAAGATTATGCTTCTGGTTTTAATCCTGAAAATAACACAGTTACAACAAAAAACAGTGGTGATATAACATATGATTATTTGGTAGTTGCTCCAGGTTTGGTATACGATTTTTCATTTGTAGAAGGGCTTACTGGAGCTATAAATAAAGGTGTTGTGTGTAGCAATTATACAGACCCTAAACATACTTGGAAAGTATTGCAAAACTTTAAAGGTGGAACAGCCTTATTTACGCAACCAACTACGCCGATTAAATGTGGTGGAGCCCCACAAAAAATCATGTATTTGGCTGAAGATTATTTTAGAAAAAGTGGTGTAAAAAATAAAACAAACATTGTTTTTGCATCTAATGGAGGGGTTATTTTTGGTGTGAAACCTATAGCAAAAACTTTGATGGAAATTGTTGATAGGAAAGATATTAACTTACGTTTTGGGCATTTGCTTAAAAAAGTAGATGACGAAAAACAAATTGCTTGGTATGCGCTTGCAGATAATAAATCGGAATACAACCATAAGGATATAGAAGTTTCTAAAGATGGGGATTTGATAGGCATCCATTTTGATATGTTACATTTGGCACCACCACAAACAGCTCCAAAATTTATTCAAAATTCACCATTAGTAAATCAAGATAAATGGCTAGATGTAGATATTCACACCTTACAACATAATACATATGCTAATGTTTTTGGATTAGGAGATGTAGCGGCATTACCAACTGCAAAAACTGGGGCTGCCGTAAGAAAACAAGTACCAATTGTAGTTGAAAATATTTTATTACTTATGGCGCAAAATAAAATAGGAAGTAAATCTTACAATGGATATTCTTCATGCCCATTTGTAACTGGCTATGGTAAAATGGTATTGGCTGAATTTGATTATGATAATAATTTCACCCCAGACCCAAAATTAAAACAACTGCTTATAAAGGATTCTTCTAAAGAACATTGGAGATTATGGATACTTAAAAAATATATGCTGCCTTATTTATATTGGAATAAAATGATGAAAGGTAAAGAAGTGTAATTGCTGTTAATTCAAAAAATTTTAGTTTTTAATTAACATCCAAAGGCAAGCTTAGTTCAGCTTGCCTTTTTTCTTTTATAATTCGCAATATATTGTATTTCAGTAACTAATATTGTAAGGTCTGATGTTTTTGTTAATTGTATACATATAATTGTTTTAGTGTATGAATGTTTTTAGGACGGGTTACTTTAATTGACAATAAACTTTGTAACCTTAGTTACACAAATACATAATAAAATATATTTACTTTGTATAAACAATCAAACTATTATGGAAATAATTTTTGAACCTTGGCCGTGGTATGTCGCTGGCCCTCTTATCGCCCTTATAATGTTTCTTCTTCTCTTGGTTGGTAAAGAATTTGGTATTTCATCTAACTTGCGCACTTTATGTACAATATGTGGTGCGGACAAAAAAGCTGATTTTTTTAAGTTTGATTGGAGGACACAGCGTTGGAACCTTATTGTAGTTTTAGGGGCTATAATTGGTGGTTTTATTGGATCGCAATTTTTGTCTAATGACATTTCAGTAGCAATACACCCTGAAGTCATTAAGAACCTTAATTCTTTAGGATTCGAAAGTGCAGGAACGTCTTATTTACCAACTGAGTTGTATGGTATGAATGCTTTAACTGATGTCAAAAGTATAATCATATTAATAATAGGCGGATTCCTTGTTGGGTTCGGAGCACGTTATGCTGGTGGTTGTACCTCTGGACATGCCATTTCAGGATTAAGCAATTTACAACGCCCTTCTTTAATTGCTGTAATAGGGTTCTTTATAGGAGGCTTATTAATGGTTCATCTTTTATTTCCACTAATATTTTAAGTTATGAAAAGTTTTATTTATTTATTAATAGGTGTAGGTTTTGGGATAATAATGTACAAATCTGAAGCTGCGTCTTGGTTTCGCATTTATGAAATGTTTCAATTTAAAGCCTTCCACATGTATGGTATCATTGGATCTGCTTTAGGGCTAGGAATTATTATAGTACAGATTATTAAAAAGTATCATATAAAATCATTTTATAGTGAACAAATAATTATTGAGGTAAAAGACAAAAGCATCAGCCGATACCTTATTGGAGGTGTTCTTTTTGGGTTGGGTTGGGCTTTAGCAGGCGCTTGCCCTGGACCAATGTTTACTTTAGTTGGTGCTGGATATATCCCAATTTTAATAGTTATAATTTCTGCATTATTAGGAACGTTTGTTTATGGCCTTTTGAAAGAAAAATTACCTCATTAAGTTTTTTTAATAATTCTAATAAATTCTTTCTAATTTAAAGAACAAAAGATGATGGATGGCCAATTGCTATTAAAAATTAAATACCGAAGTAGTCAGTAACAATTTTCTTTATTTTTTTGTTAAGCGTACTCATCGCATTATAACTGGTGTGTTCTAAAACTATAACTACCAAATCATCTTCCAAATATTTTGTAAGTCCTGTACTAAACCCATTCCATTTACCATGATGATAGATAATTTTTTGCTCCTTAGTATCAATCCTAAACCCAAAACCATATGGTACTTTTCTTCCATAAACGGTTTCCCCTTTTGAATACATAAGGTCTAATGACTCTTCAGAAAGTAGTTTTCCATTATTTAATCCAAGGGTCCATTTAAACAAATCCTCGATAGTAGTATATACATTTTTGTCACCTACAATAGCGTCATTTACGGTGTTATTAATTTTTAGATGTCTCCATCCTCTATACAATCTATATCCATCTAATTGATTTTCTTTAATGCTATCATTTTCAAAACTAAACACATACGAATGTTTCATTTGCAGTGGGTCAAAAATGTTGCTTTTTAAAAAAGAGCTAAAACGAGTGCCAGAAACTTTTTCAACAATAGAAGCTAGAACAAAATAACCTGTGTTAGAATAATCAAAATTACGTCCTGATTTAAAATACCGCAGTACATTACTTGATTCAAGTAATTTCATCATTTCGCTATTTGTAGGTGCCTTTTTTTGTTTCCATTTATGCTCTGCTACCCAAAAATAATTTGGCAATCCAGCAGTATGATTCAAAAGATTTTTAATGGTTACATGCTCATAAGGAAAGTCTGGAAAAAAAGTGTTTACGGTGTCTGTAAGCTGAATTTGATTCCTCTCATGCAATAGCATAATAGCGGCTGCAGTAAACTGTTTACTTACTGAAGCTAATTGAAATACAGATTCTTCATTTAGTGGAATTTTCTTTTTGAAATCTGCAAAACCTACATGATTGTTATACACGATTTTTCCTTTTTTTGCTACTAATATTGCTCCGTGAAAATCATGCCTTTTGTTAATACGTTTTAATAATGAATCTAATTTATGGCGTACATCTTTTGTTGCCTTTTCAGGATATCGCTCTATTAAAATGGGAGATTCCTCATTAGACGAAACCTTAATAGATATAGCCCTTTCTACTATTACATTCTTAGATGTTGAAGAATTAGCATTGAATAAGAAAACACTCAAAACAACTATGAAGATTACGGATATTTCTTTAATATTTTTTTTCAAATGAAACTGCAAAGAATTGGTGACAAGTTAACAATCATTCCTATATATTCAAAACGCTAGTTTTACATTACTGTATTTATGTGTATTAAGAATATGAAAAAAACCTCTTGATTTCTCAAGAGGCTTTCTTTGTAGCGGGAGCTGGACTCGAACCAGCGACACTTAAGGTCTTATCTTCAATATGTTATGATATTGTTTTTAAAATGGGTGTCTAAAATGAATCCTTTTTTTAGTTTTACCATTTGGAATTTAGTAATATCTTTAGCTTATATTTTAAAAAATAAAGACTAACCCTACTTGAATAACTTAACTAACATAAAATATCTTTACTCAGCAGCATCAACAAAAGTTGATCCAAGAGTAGTTGATGAAATGCTACCATACTTTACTGAATATTATGGAAATGCTTCTAGTAATCACAGTTTTGGTAAAAAAGCTAAAGAAGCTGTTGAAAAAGCTAGAACTCAAGTTTCGGATATTCTTAATTGTCATAGCAAAGAAATAATCTTTACATCTGGTGCTACAGAATCAATAAATCTAGCAATTAAAGGGTATACTGAAGCTAATCCAAACAAAGGCAATCATATTATAACGGCAAAAACTGAACACAAAGCAGTTTTATCAACTTGTGAATATTTAGAAACAAAAGGGTATGAAGTAACCTTTTTAGATGTTGATGAAAACGCTCTCATTTCAATGGATGAATTGAGGGATTCCGTAAAAGAAAATACTTTGCTTGTTGTAATTATGCATGTTAATAACGAAACTGGTGTTATACAACCAATTAGAGAGATTGGTAAATTTACAAGAGAAAATATGCCTCCATCAATAATATTAGTTGGTAGAGATGATTCTGTTACTCCAGCTTATCAGTCCAAGTTATTTCATAAAAATATGCTTAGTTATAACAATGATTCGTATTTATATATTTATGATGGTGTAGGTCATCTTTTTACACCAGTAGGTCAGCCTGATGATGGATGGCCAAAGCCAGATAAAAAAGTAAAAGATAAAGTAGATTCCGAAATAGAATCGTTTTTAATAAAATTAAAGTTTATTGATAAAAACTAGGCATAACAAAGAAACTAACTGAACAAAAATAAATATGGAAAATAAATCAAAAATAATTATTGGTTGTATGACGTGGGGAAATTGGGGAAAGCAATTATCTTCCAAAGACCAAAGCGAAATGATTGAGTTTTGCGTGGAAAACGGCAATTCAACTTTTGACCATGCAGATATTTATGGTGATTATACAACTGAAAGAGGTTTTGGAAAAGCATTAGAAGAGAGTGAAATTAAAAGAGAAGAAATTCAGCTCATTTCTAAATGTGGAATTCAATATATTGGAGAGACTCGTAACAACAATACTAAACACTATAATTATTCAAA
Organism: uncultured Flavobacteriaceae bacterium; assembly: GCA_964418645.1. Lineage (GTDB taxonomy): Bacteria > Bacteroidota > Bacteroidia > Flavobacteriales > Flavobacteriaceae > JAADHG01. The sequence goes on along the minus strand of CAYQME010000017.1, from coordinate 35,198 downwards.
AGATTATATTATTTGGAGTGCGGAAGAATCTTTAAAAAACCTAAAAACAGATTATTTAGATACTTTTTTATTACATAGACCAAGTCCGTTAATGTACCCAAATGAAATTGCTGAAGCAATTACTCATTTACAAGAAAGCGGAAAGATTATCCAGTTTGGAGTATCAAATTTTACTCCATCTCAAGTTAATTTAATTTCTGATAAAATTAAAGTTTCAGTAAATCAAATTGAGTTTTCCCTTACGCAACATAATGTAATGCAAGATGGAACTTTAGACCAAATGTTACTAGATAGCATTCAACCAATGTCTTGGAGTCCATTAGGAAATGTTTTTAAAGAAGACAATGTGCAAACTTCAAGAATAAAAAAAGTTCTAAAAACATTATCAGAAAAATATAATATTTCTGAGGATGTGATTCTTTTAAGTTGGATATTAAAACATCCTGCAAACGTTTCTCCGGTTATTGGAACAACGAATAAAGAACGAATTAAAAAAGCTAATAAATCGTTAGATATTCAATTAGAATTGGAAGATTGGTTTACACTTTTAGCAGAAAGTCAAGGTCATAAAGTTCCATAAGCCGATATAAAATGAGTCAAGTTATCTTTCAAAAGACAAAATAATATCAAAAAAACTATAGGTAACATGCAATATAAAAAATTGGGCAAAGAGTATTAAATAAGAGCATCATCAATAGAAATCATTTGATTAAGGTTCATGTTCATCCAGTTTGTTATATAAAATAAACATTCAACTTGTACAAAATATTTTTCTAAAACATAATTAAACTCTTGTGATTTTACATTACTCTTCTTTTCTAATAAACTACAGATGTTTTTGCTTAATGTAGAACCTTTAAAAAATGCTTTTTTATTATCTCTGCCTTTTCCATAAACTATTGGGGCAATTCGATAATCTACTACCCATATCTTATTAAAAATTTTCTGAATTTCAATATTATCAAACTTGTCTATAACCTCTTCGGGAATACAATTATCTGGAATATAAAATAAGACTTCTTCCCATAAATTAGGAATCAAATTATTATAAAATTTTTCTAAAGATCTGTTACTCATTTATTTTCTTTAACAGTGCAGAATAATCAGCTGGTAATTCTGCATCTATATCTCGTAAATATTTTTCTAAAGCTGTCATTGATGTATGCCCTGTTATCACCATTAGTTCACTCTTAGCAGCAAATGGCGATGAATCTCTCATTAAGGCTCTCTATAGTTTTGTTATATAAGTGTGCCTAAAACTATACAAACCATAATCGGTTCCTAAATTGAAATGGTCTTTTACAACCCTTTTAAATCGTTTGGTAAAATAGTCTTCTTCTATTATCTACTAAAGTGTCCCAAACGCCTCCCATTTGTTCTGGTGTAAACAAGATTGCATCCTTTTTAAATTTTGACAGATCAGGTAAGTCACTCCATAATATTTCAGGAATTATCTTTGTTTTTAAAGAGCTATTCTTGGCTTTAAATTGAATTAGTTTTGTTCTTTATATTAATATCTCCTACTTTTAGTCTAGATACCTCAATAGGTCGTAAAAAGTTATAGGATATAAACTTTATATAAAGTAATAATATAGGATCTTTCTTTTCTAAATAATTAAAAATATCTTCCTGGACTTCTTGGGTATATGTTTTATTTCTTTCTGGAATAGCTTTCAACACAGGAATCTTTTTTACGAAGTTTACATCTATGATATCATTGTCTTCCAATACTTGCATAATACTACTTAAATCTGTTCTGTAATTATTTCGATTACGTGGACTTGTTTTGTCTAGAATAGCATTTAAAAAACCAGTGACTATTTTTTTATTTAAAGCTTTTATACTTTTCAACTCTGGATAGGTTTCATTTGCCCATTTTAAAAACAATTTAACTCTATTTTCGTAGCTTCTTTTTGTGGTTGGATTAAATTAGCTTATCTTTTAATTTCAAACCAAAATCAAAAGCTTCTTTCAAAGTCATTGATGGTTCTTTATCAATAATGTTTAAGATACCGTCCTTAAGGTCTTTTTTTGAAGAATCTATTGTAATTTCTTTAGAATTTAACTTTTAATATAATTCTACATTGTCAGAATATGTGTTAAAACCTTGCTTAAGTAATTTTAGTAGTGTTTTTCTATAAACTACTAAAACTTCTAATCTTTCTTCTTTTGTTTTATAGGTGTTGGCTTTTCCATACACTGGAGTAAATCTTTTTAATTTACCGCTCTTAGGGTCTCGGAAAGAAAAATAAACGTACCAGCGCTTTTTTAAATCCCCTTTGGCAGAATATATTTTTGGGCTATAAAAATTTCTTTTCATCAGCAAATCGTATGCACTTTCGTATTCATTTTGATGTTTAATTGCAAGTAATTCATTTAAGCTAGGCATAAAAAAACGGTTTAGAGAAAACTAAACCGTTGTTTTTAAAGGACTTTTCATTTGTAGCGGGAGCTGGACTCGAACCAGCGACCTTCGGGTTATGAGCCCGACGAGCTACCTACTGCTCTATCCCGCGATATAGGATTGCAAATATACAACGGTTTTTATTTATAGCAAGTATAAAATTAAAAAAAAGCTGCTTCATATATAAAGCAGCTTTTCAATCAAAAAAATATAAAATAAATATTTAGTCTGTATCAACTAAAGCTGAATTTTTCTTTTCATTTAAGTTTACATATTCAAATTGTATCATACTAGGAATCTTTTTTGCTAAACTTGCAAAATCTCCTTTAAGGTCATTATTGTTAAGCATTAAAACTTTTAAATGAGTTAGATTTACTAAACTTGTAGGTACATTTCCGTAAAACATATTATCTGAAAGTAAAATCTCTTCTAAGTTTGTTAAACTACCTAAACTTGAAGGTACAGCACCAAATAAACTGTTATCAAAAAGGCTTAATTTTTCTAAATGTGTTAAGTTTTTAATAGACTTTGGAATAGCTCCGGATAAATTATTACTGCTTAATGACAATTCTTTTAAGCTATCAAGGGATCCTATTTCTAATGGAATGGCTCCGGATAAATTATTACTAAACAACTCTAACTTCTCTAGTTTTACAAGGTTTCCAATTGTAGAAGGGATACTCCCTTCAATACGGTTCATAAATAACTCTAAATTAACGAGCGCATATAAATTTCCAATACTATTTGGTAATTCGCCATTTAAGGTATTAAAAGCTATGTTTAGTGATTTTAATTGTTTTAAATTTCCAATTGTAGAAGGAACTGTTCCTGATAATTTATTTCGAAATAAATTTAAGGATTGTAAATTAACAAGATCTCCTAATTCTATAGGTAGATGTCCCTCTAGGTTATTGAAACTTAAATCCAGTGCTATTACTTTATCATTCTGAACAATAACACCATGCCAAGTACTAATTGGCGCATCAGTATTCCAAGTTACAGTCCAATTATCACCATTAGTTGCATTGCAAATAGCTATTAAAGCGTCTTTTTCTTTTGTAGAAACATTACCGAACGCTAGCACAGAAATAAAACATAACAATAATGTCGTTTTTAAGTTTTTCATAATAGTAGATTTTAATTGAGGGGCAATAATCTGACACGAATATAGAATTAATTAGACAAACTACCAATTTTATTCGATGAAAGGCAATTAAGTAGGAATAAAACTACATTTCTATTTGCTCAATATCTAAATGTATATTTTCCCATTCTTGCATAAGTTCTTGCAAAATCTCTTTCTTTTTTTGATACTCATCAAAAAAATTGGGATTAGAAACTGTAACATCATAATTGGTTTCTAATTCTACATTTATTACTTTTATTTCTTTTTCTAGCTGGTTGATTTGTGACTCCACTTTACTCAATCTATTATTAAGAGATTTTAATTTTTTTTGGTCTTGATAGGATTGCTTACTATCTGTATTCGTAACTTGTTTTTTAACAATATTTCTTTTTTCAATATCTCTTAAATTTTCAATATTTCGTTGTTCTAGGTAAAAATCTATGTCACCTAAATATTCTTTGATGTGCTGGTCTTTAAACTCATATACTTTATTAGTTAAGCCTTTAAGAAAATCTCTATCATGAGACACTACAATTAACGTACCTGCAAACTTTTTTAAGGCTTCTTTAAGTACGTTTTTTGATTTGATATCTAAATGATTTGTAGGCTCATCCATCACCAAAACATTTAAAGGTTGCAATAATAATTTTGCTAATGCCAAACGATTTCGTTCTCCTCCTGACAGTACTCTTACGTATTTATCAACATCATCTCCTCTAAACAAAAAAGCACCTAAAATATCTCTAACTTTACTCCTGTTACTTTCGTTAGCAGCATCAATCATAGTATCTAAAACCGTTTTATTCCCATCTAGATATTCTACTTGATTCTGGGCAAAATATCCAATTTGGACATTATGTCCTAATTTTAAGTTTCCAGAAAAATCAATATCACCTACAATAATTTTAGCCAAAGTAGATTTCCCTTGTCCGTTTTGTCCAACAAAGGCAATCTTACTATCTCTATCTACCATAAGATTTACATTATTGAGTACTTGTAAATCATCATAATATTTTTCAATATTTTTAGTTTCAACAACTACCTTACCCGGAGTAATTGAAACTGGAAAAGTTAAACTCATAACACTATTATCGTCTTCGTCAACTTCAATACGGTCAATTTTATCAAGTTTTTTAATAAGCGATTGTGCCATTGTTGCTTTACTTGCTTTTGCTCTAAACTTTTCTATTAACTTCTCCGTTTGTTCTATTTGTTTTTGCTGATTTTTTTGAGATGCTAACTGTTGTGTTCGCATTTCTTCTCTCAAAATCAAATATTTTGAATACGGTTTAGGGTAATCATAAATGCGTCCTAATGAAATTTCAATGGTTCTGTTAGTAACATTGTCTAAAAACATCTTATCATGTGATACAATTACAATGGCTCCTGAATAATTCTTTAAAAAGGTTTCTAGCCAAATAATGGCTTCAATATCCAAATGATTTGTAGGCTCATCCAATAACAAGACATCGTTATGTTGAAGTAATAACTTAGCCAACTCAATACGCATACGCCAACCTCCAGAAAAAGTATCAGTTAACTTATTAAAATCTTCACGATTAAATCCTAAACCCTGCAATACCTTTTCGGTTTCGCCTTTGTAATTATAGCCTCCTAAGATTTCATATTGATGTTGAATATCATTAAGATCTATCATTAATTGATGATAGCCCTCGCTTTCATAATCTGTACGTTCTTCAAGTTGTGTATTTATAGATTCTATTTTAGCTTCTAGTGCTTTTATTTCGGTAAACGCTTCATACGATTCTTCAAGTATTGTTCTTCCAAAAGCAAAATCGATATCTTGCTTTAAAAATCCAATCTTTAAATCTTTTTCTTCGGCTATTTGACCTGAAGTTGTTTCAGCCTCACCTGCCAAAATTTTAAGCAATGTAGATTTTCCTGCTCCATTTTTTCCAATCAAACCTATACGATCACCACTTCCTAACTTAAAGGTAATGTCTTCAAATAAATAATCGCCCTGAAACGAAATGGAAACCTTATGTATATTAAGCATATATGTTACAAATGATACTTTACGTAACCTATTAAAAGGTTAGTTTTGTAATTAAAGCGCTAAAATAATACAATTACACATGCTAAAAAAAGGAAATAAACTATATAGTATCGTAACAGGAGTCTGCCCAAAATGTCATCAAGAGAGTATGTATCTTAACAAAAACGCCTATATACTTTCTGATACCTTAAAAATGCATGAGCGGTGTTCAAACTGTAACACAAAATATAACATTGAACCTTCATTTTTTTACGGATCCATGTATGTAAGCTATCCTGTGGGTATTGCATTTGCTGTGGCTGCTTTTGTAATCTCATATTATTTTTTAGGTTTAAGCAGAACGACTTCTTTCATAACTATTATAATTACCATGATTGTTTTTTTGCCTGTTATATTAAGGCTTTCTCGTAATATTTGGATTAATATTTTTATGAATTACGACAAATCTTTAGGTAAAAAATAAACACACTTATTAAACTACTTAAATCGTTTAATATCAATCTCCGTATTTAAGGGAAATTCATTCTCAATATAGTTATATAATTGGTGAGCTACATAAGGTGCAATCATTACGCCTCTTGTTCCTAAGCCATTCAACACGTATACATTATTATGCTCTGGATGTTGTCCTACCAAGGGTCTTCGGTCTTTTACTGTTGGACGTATTCCTGCCACTTGATTTATAACTTTAAACTCGCATTTTAAAACTGTTTTTAACTTGTTTAAAAGTTCTTCTTTCGCCTTTTTAGTAGTGATGTTAGTTAAATCTTCCCATTCGTAAGTGGCACCCACTAAATATAAATCGTCTCCGAATGGCATTACAAAAACACTCGATTTTAAAATATAATCTATCTTTAATTCTGGCGCATAAATGGTTAATAGCTCTCCTTTTGTTGGTTTAAGCGGTAAATACTTGAAAAACGGATTTTGTTGCAATCCAAAACCTTCAGCAAAAATAATTTGCTTCGCTTTAATAGTTTTATAAATGATATTCTTTTCTAATTGAAGGCTATCGTAATCAAATGTTTCTTTTATCAATGCTTCTTTATTTTCTAACTGATCTTTATATTTTGAAACCAATGCTGAAGTACGTATGCGTCCTGTTTGAAGCACTTCTCCAAAACCATAATTACATACTATAGCTTTGTTTGTATTTTGAATTAAAGTAGTTGATAAGAACTCTGATAAGTTAGGCTTATCGCAGGCAGCAAACCAATTATTTTGTTCTTCAACTGATGCAAATACGCGATAAATAGGCACTTGAAAATTTAACTTAACATCTAAAGTTTTCTCCAATTCCTGATACATTGGTAATGCTAATTTAAGCTGTTCTTTAGCTCTCCAAACTTTTGTAAAGCGTTTTAAAATTACAGGGTTGTATAAGCCTCCTGCAACTGTTGAAGATTTCTGGGAATTATTATCGACAACAACAAACGTCTTACCATGTTGCTTTAGAACTTCACAAAAAAGAATCCCTGCAAGACCTGAGCCTACTATTAAATAATCTACTTTAATCATTTCACAAACTTAATGGTAAAAAAATGAAATAAAAAAACGCTCACAAAATTTGTGAGCGTTTTTAATTATTGTTTACACTACCTTAGTAGCTCCACATATCTTGTTCGAAATCTCGAATTTTTTCTTTTACTCTGTCTGATTCTAAAAGTTGCATCAAAGCATTATCAGTAATATATTCGCTTATAGATCTGTCGCCTTGCACATTTTCTTCTCTAAAAATATAGCCATTAAAACGTCTAGAATTTAAGAGATGATCAAAAGATAAAGGTATGGCACTATTTTTACCATTAAATGCTTTGGCTTTATGCAATACTTCTCTTGCATCTGGATAAAATACCCAAAATAAAGGCACTAGGTCTGGTTCGTCATCATTTAAAAAGTTTACGTCTGGTACTACAGGAGCTATTCCAAGAATACGATATCTTAATTCGCCTAATCGCTTATCAAAATAATACATCCCTTTAATATGATATTCCACAACATGAGCTGCAGTAATTTCAGTTCTTTCAATGTACTCAGGAGATAATTCTTCACCAGCATTAAATTGTTCTATACCTAGCTCGGTAGTATCAACTAATACCATTGAAGCTTCAATATCCTTCAATGTACGTTTTGTTGTAAAATAAGAATCATCATAAATGTTCTCGATATCTCCTTCTTTTACACTTTTCATTAGTACATCAAACAAAGAACGTCTGTCGCTGCCAATGTTATTGGTATCCACAGGATAATATAAAGGAAAATTAATACGCTCGTCAAGCACTACTTTTTCCCAAACCATTGTAGAATACAATATGTCTCTGTCATCAACATAACCATACTCTAATGGTTTATCGTTATCCATTAATATTTGCGCATCTGTCTTTACACCAATTTCCTCTGGGCTCTTAGCATTTAAGATATTTGCTTGAGCAAATGAAATGGTAACAGTAAAAACACATACTATGGCTACTATAAAACTTTTTAAATTCATCTTAATTTAAATTATTGGGTTCAGGACAGTTTCTATATTAAACTATCTCTTTTTAATTTGATAACTCAATTAATATAGGAGATACTTTCTTTAATTTATACGTAGCATTTCCTTTTATTTTAGCTTGAATATTAAATATTTGAACAATTGAACCACGCTTTGCTTTACGTAAAACTTGTTTCGCTCTAGTATTTAACTTATTTCCTTTAACCGTTATTGTTGGCTGTCCAGAAACTTTGAAACTAAATTCAGTAATATTTAAAGGTAATTCAAAATCGAAATCAAATAATTTTGCTCCAATTGTTGAAATCTCAAGACTATTACGCTGCATAGTTACAGAGCCATCTTCTCCTCTTACTGTTCCAGTTGGTCGTGGAATATCTTTAATTCTAAAAGTAGAATTATCTGATACTTTACTACCATCTGGTAAGGTTCCAGTAACGTTAATTTTTATCTCTCTACCTTGAGCCTTAGTAACATTCATCATATACTTTCCTGTGCCTGCTTTTCTTAAATAACCTCCAGCATTAGCGCTTACGTTATTATCAGATATTCCAGCAAATGAAATGGTCATTGGATTATCAACACCACGATATACTACATTCATTTTGTCTGCAGATATTGTTGCAGCATTTGGCTTTGGAACCGTTGCAAAAGATTGACTAACTGGAACTTCAATTTCTTCACCATCTTGTGCGAAAATTAATTTCCCTTCAATTTTATGCTCTCCAGGATTTCCTGTATTGATGTTTAATTTTACTTTACCATCTTCAATTGTATATTGAGATTCGCTAAGCTTTCTTCCATCTAAAGTTAATTCTACTCTATTTGGTCTTGTAGAAGCATCTTTACGTCCTAATACAATTTGTCCATCAAATTTTTCACCGTTAAAGAAAGCTGATTTAGATGTTTCTAACAATGTTGTATAGTTAGTCATAGATACTTCTTCTGTTAGTTTCCCTTGAAATATCTTACCTAAAACTTCAGATTCAGTCGTCTTGATATCTGACTGCAATTGTGTCATTTTAGTTAGAGATGCTACCAAAGGAAATCCTTTGAAGTTATTATCTAACCAACGTTCAGTTCCCGCACCACGTTTTTTATCAGCAGTGTTAAACTTCTTTTTAACATCATTTAAAATGTCTGAATATCTAGGATCATCAGCTAAAACACTAACTACACCATCTCTAAATGTTGCAATCTGTTTTAAGAATTCCTGACCATCTGGTTTAATCTTGTCACCTTTAAAGAAATGTTCGTCAAGGTAATCCCCTTTATCCATAATTTCATAATCTTCAGGATCATCAACAGTAGCTGTCATTTTTCCTTTTAGATCTTCTAAATATGTGTTAAACTCATTTGCTAACGATGAAATTTGATTAGCTTGTTCTTCTAAAGGTTTATACTTTTCTGGTTGTTCACTAGCTTTTTTAGCTAGTCCATCCATAAAGGCTGCGTTTCTTGTTGTTGCTGCTTCGTTAGATTCGGTTAATCTTTCATTCATCAACCCGAATGCTGACAACACTTCTTTCGACATATTTAATGCTAACATCGCAATGAATATTAAATACATCAAGTTTATCATTTTCTGCCTTGCAGATAATTTTGCTCCTGCCATAACTAATTAGTTTTTGTTAATTAATAGATTTATTAAATTCTAACTAGTTTTTGTTCATTGCAGTAAGCATTCCACCATATACACCATTTAATGATGATAGATTAGATGCTAAAGATTGCATTTGTTCCTTTAACTTAGCTGCGTTTTCAATCGATTCTTCGTTAATTGTAGATTGTCGATTTACGCTTTCTAACTGTACTTTATATAAACTATTCAAAGATTCCATTTGTGCTGCAGCTAACGACATTTCTTCGCCATACTTTTTAGTAGCAGAAATAGATTCAACTGTAGGTGACATATTTTTAGCCACATCTTCAAAGTTTTTAATACTATCTCCTAGACTTGCCATTAGCTCACCATCTATTTGAGCTTCTTTAAGTAACTCGTCTAATTTTTTAGATAATATACCTTCGGCATCTTTTGACTCTTTGTCCTTTTTTGAAGTTTGACCACCTTCTAGTTCAGGGTAAACCAAAGACCAATCTAAATCATCATCTACTGGTTCGAAAGCCGAAATTGCGAAAATAATTGCTTCAGTAACAAGACCAATAGTTAACATAACGTTACCTGTAAGAGGTCCTATTTCGAAGTGAATAATTTTGAAAAGTGCGCCAACTATTACTATTGATGCTCCTAATCCGTAGGCCATATTCATGAACCTTTTGTTTGCTTTTGATTGTGCCATAATGTTTTGTTTTTAGTTAAGTTTTAAGTTTTGGTTAATTTTTTATTTTTCCTTTTTTTGAGGCATTTTTTGTAACTTCAGTTCCCATATAATCTTGTACTGTTCGGAAACCAATGTAACTTCTTGCAGAATCTGCATATTCGTAATCTCTAGAACTTACTTGTAGGAAGTAAGCAACATCTTTCCAAGAACCACCTCTAACAACTTTACGTTCGTTTTCGGTATCATTTACACTTGGGTTAACTGTTGAAGAGTATTCGTAAGACGCAGGATCGTATGATGACATTACCCATTCTGATACGTTCCCAGCCATATTATATAAATTAAAATCGTTAGGTTCAAAAGACTTTGCTTCAACTGTATATAAAGCTTGGTCTGCTGCATAATCGCCACGTAATGGCTTAAAGTTTGCCATAAAACAGCCACGGTCATTTATAGCATAAGGACCTCCCCAAGGAAATGTTGCACCTTGTAGACCACCTCTTGCAGCATATTCCCATTCTGGTTCTGATGGTAATCTAAAGCCGTTGACAAATTGTTTATCTCTTTGTTTTTGATAGGTGTTTTTATTTAATGTGCGCCACTGACAAAATGCTCTGGCTTGATTCCAGGTAATACCAACTACCGGATAATCTGCATAGGCATCATGCCAAAAATAGTCGTTATGCATAGGCTCATTATACGAATATGAGAAATCTCGAATCCAAACTGTTGTGTCAGGATATACTTCTATTTCTCTTTTTTCAATAACATCACTACGTCTCAACTCTCTGTATTTAGCAGCTGTTTGTATGTCCATAGTTGTATATTGAAATTTAAACTTTCTAACATCCCAAGTACGTTGCCCATTATAAGACTCTTCTAAAGGTAAATACATAGAATCCATAACTTCAGCATAGTATTCGTCTGGATATTCGTCAGTATCAAATATTAAATCTACATCGTGATTTAACTTTCTACCTTCATAATAATCATCACTCATACCGCTATAGTTATCTAGCATATATTTTTCGTACACGCTCATATCAGTAGTGTCTGCATCTTTAAAAGCAAACTGTCCAATACCATCAGACTCAGGATCAGTTTCTCCAACTTCATCAGCAAGAATTGCAAGTTTTGTTCTAATAGTAGAATCTCTTACCCACTCTACAAATTGACGATACTCTGCATTTGTAATTTCGGTTTCGTCCATATAGAATGCTCTTACAGTAACTGTTTTTGTTGGTGCATCTTTAACTCCGGCTAAATCATCATCAGATTTTCCCATAATAAACGCACCTCCAGGAACTAATGTCATTCCATATGGCTTCTCTGGATGCCATTTCTTTCCTTTAATTCCAACCAATTCGCCTTTGTCTCCTGTTCCACAACTGGTTACAAAAGCTAAAATTGCTGTAAATAATACTAACTTCTTGATAAACATAAATTCGAGGTTAATTATTGATCTTTAATTGTTTTGAGGGTGTAAACATATTTATATATTTTCATAAAAACAACTTTTTAAGTAAAAAATATGCATTTTATCTTAAAAAAATGCATTTCGTCGATGAATTTACGCCTTATGCTTGCCTTTAAACGCTGTTTTTTTTATATGCTTTATACCATCTTTCGGGTATTATCCCATTGCTTGCATCAATATAATCTTCATGCATGCATGGTAATAACGTGTGTTGTTTTAATTTATTATTAACTTTTGGTAAAAAAGGTATCTCTATCCACCAACGTCCTGTTTGATTACTTTTATAAAAGATAAGTTCTTGTTCTTCTATTAATACGGTGAATTTCTGGTATTTGGATGTTTCTGAAAAATCATCGTCTTTGACCCTACAATTTACCCCTTCAATATAATACCAAATAATTTGTGCTATTAACATTGCTGTAGCATCGTCATCCTTTGATGGTTTATATTCATAAATACCAAAAGATGATACTTTATTACTTATACCTGCATATCTAGAAATAGCACATATTTCTTTACCATCAAAGCCATTGGGAGAGTGTTTTTGCTTCACACTTACTTCAGATGATCTGATACTTTTCAAATCCAAGCTTACAATATTTGCATCTCTCATTACAGGTTCAGCCAAAGCAATATTGCTTGTAATTTCACCCAATCTGTAAGCTTCAAAATAAAGCTTGTCCATTAAATCTATTTCTTCTTGAGAATTGAAATAGGTTTGGTAACCTAAAATAGAGTAATTGAATAAATTATAAGGTTGCTCTAAAATAACCTTTCCTAAAAAGCTATTGTTTTTTATTGGTTTTGCTGAATCTCCTAGATCAAAATTGCTATCAACATTTACAACATTAACCATGTTAGTTAAATTATCATAGGCTCTATAATTGGCATAGGTTAAATCTTGGCTTCCACCAATAATAACAGGAATAATGTTCTTTTCTAATAATATGGTTACTGTAGTTTGTAAAGCAAAATAAGTGTCTTCTACCGTTTCACCTTTTTGAATATCACCAAGATCTGCAACTGATTGATGCCAGTTACCAGGAAACAAAGCGTATAAAGACTTTCTAATTTCACTTAATTGAAAATCTTCACCTATATAGTTTACATCGTTTCGGTTTTCTAACACTCCAATAATAGCAATTTTAACCCCGTCAAGATTTGGAATTCCATATTGTTTTGAGTGTATCTTTATTTTTCTTCCAAGCACATGAGTAGATAATAATTCGTTATGTGCTAAAACTAAATCCTGAACAGGAAAAAGAAAATTGAAGTTCATTTATTATTTCTTTTTTGTGATTGCTTTTTTTCTTGTTTTCTTTTTAGGTTTGTTCTTTTCTATAATATCTTGCACCTCTTTTAAAGTGAATTTCGAGACATCAACAGTTTTGGGTAATTCTATTTTGAGCTTTCCTTGTAATATGTTGTGTCTTCCCCATCTTGCTTTTTCTACTCTAATTCCTTCAACTTCCCAATGGTGAATTAATTTATCCTTTTCCTTTTGAATTTTGTCTTCTATCAACTCAACTATATCCGTATCAGATAAATTATCCCAATCGTATTTTTTATTTACATTAATAAACATATTGTTCCACTTAATAAATGGTCCAAAACGTCCTTTCCCTTTTTGTACTGGTAATCCTTGATGAGTGTATATTGGCGCATCAGCCTTTTCTTTTTCTTTTATAAGTACAATTGCTTCATCTAACTCAACATTAAGAGGATCTACACCTTTAGGTAACGATACAAACTTTTTTCCAAATTTAACATACGGTCCAAAACGTCCATTATTTACTTCAATAGTTTCGCCTTCATAATTCCCCAGTTGCTTAGGCAATTGAAACAAATTCATGGCTTCTTCAAAAGTAATGGAATTAAGTTGTTGTTCAGGAGAAAGACTCGCAAAAAGTGGTTTATCCTCATCGTCAACAGTTCCTATTTGTACCATTGGCCCAAATTTACCTAAACGCACACTTACTTGTCGTCCCGTTTTTGGATCTGTTCCTAAAACACGTTCGCCTGATTCTCTTACTGCATTGGCTTGTACATCTTCTACTTTTGGATGAAAATCTTTATAAAAATTTTTCATCATCTGTGTCCAATCTTCTTTTCCTTCGGCAATGTCATCAAACTGATCTTCTACTTTTGCTGTAAAATTGTAATCTAAAATAGTTTCAAAATGGTTAACTAAAAAGTCGGTTACAATCATACCAATATCTGTTGGTACTAATTTTCCTTTATCTGAGCCTACTTTTTCCGTAAGTGTTTGCTCTTTAACTTCACCTTCTTGAAGTGTAATTTGCAGATACTTTCGTTCTATACCTTCAACGGTTCCTTTTTCAACATAATTTCTGTTTTGAATGGTTGAAATTGTTGGCGCATATGTAGATGGTCTTCCTATACCAAGTTCTTCTAATTGCTTCACTAAAGAGGCTTCTGTATATCTATATGGTGGACGTGTATAACGTTCGGTGGCAGTTATATAATTATTAGCAAGTGATTGATTAACCTGCAACGCAGGAAGCATACCTTCTTGCTCAAGATTCTCATCATCTGTACCTTCTAAATATACTTTTAAAAACCCATCAAAGGTTATTACTTCGCCTTTAGCAGTAAACACTTCGTTATGTGTGGATCCATTAATTTTAACATTGGTTCGCTCTAATTGTGCATCACTCATTTGAGATGCAATAGCACGTTTCCAAATCAATTCGTACAATCGTGCTTGATCTCTATCTATATTTACAGTACTTCTGGAAAAATCGGTTGGACGTATAGCTTCATGTGCTTCTTGTGCTCCTTTTTTTCCTTTATAATTTCTTGGTTTACTATATTGTGAACCATAGGCATTTTCAATTTCAGCTTGTGCTCCTTTACGAGCTTCGTCAGATAAATTTACACTATCCGTTCTCATATAAGTAATTAAACCTGCTTCATAAAGGCGTTGTGCCATCGTCATAGTTTTACTTACTGAAAAATAGAGTTTACGTGATGCCTCTTGTTGTAATGTTGAGGTTGTAAATGGTGCTGCTGGCGACTTTTTTATTGGTTTCTTTTCTAAATCGGCAACCGTAAAATTTGCTGAAACATTTGCTTCTAAAAATTTAAAAGCGTCTTCTTTGGTTGAAAAATTCTTTGTTAGCTTAGCCTTAAAGGTCTTTCCATCTGTAGTAGAAAACTCAGCATCTACTCTATAAGATACTTGAGGATTGAAATTTTGTATGTCGCGTTCTCGCTCCACAATTAATCTTACAGATACGGATTGTACACGACCTGCAGACAAACCTCCTTTTACTTTACGCCATAATACAGGAGATAATTCGTATCCTACAATCCTATCTAATACACGACGTGCTTGTTGCGCATCGACTAAATTATAATCAATACTTCTCGGATTTTTAACAGCATTCTGAATTGCAGACTTTGTAATTTCATGAAAAACAATACGCTTCGTTTTGTCTTTATCTAACTTTAAAGATTCCGCCAAATGCCAAGCAATAGCCTCTCCTTCTCTATCTTCATCACTTGCTAACCAAACCATTTCTGCCTTTTTTGCAAGGTCTTTTAGTTTCTTTACAACTGCTTTCTTGTCTTTAGAAACTTCGTATTTAGGCTTAAAATCACCATCTACATCTACACCTAATTCTTTTGATGGTAAATCTGCAATATGTCCAAAACTGGACTCTACTTTAAAATCTTTACCTAGGAATTTCTCTATAGTCTTAGCCTTAGCTGGTGACTCTACAATCACTAAATTCTTCGCCATTATTCATTTTTTTAGAGGTACAAATGTATATTATTTTTTTTATCTGCAAGTTTTAAATTAAAAAAGGGCATAAAAAAAAACCTGTCTCAGACAGGTTTTTTAAATACTATAATGCATTATATTTTATTCTATGGTATCCCCAATTTGATTAATTTCACCTTCATCATCAAATCCCATAACTTCCTTATATATTATATACACAGGATGATACACAAAAGCAGCTGTAAAAAGCAATCCAATTCCGCAGAGTAAAAAACCAACAATTTCTGCTAATAATGAAGATATCATTATTAATCCAAATGCAAGCAACCATTTTTTAGTTCCTAAATTAAAACTAAGTTTTACAATATCACCAACGCTTAATTCTGGATTAAAAGCAAAAATAACTGCGAAAAACGACATAGGCACCATTACATATAGTAATGGTATGTAACATAACAGTGCTGAAGGAATAGAAATAAGTACTGTTATTATCATTAGCATAAACGTTTTGCTTAGATATTTTCCTTTTAAAAAATACCAAAAATCTCCTGTTGCAACCGCTTCTCCATGATCTAACATTTTCATAATTCTAAAAAAAGCTGCATTTAATGCCACAGAAACTGCACCTAAAACAAAAATACCAACGACCACAAAAAGTATATAAATAATAGACATACCTGCAAAAAAATCACTGTACACATCTAGATTGCTGTTACCGCTTTGTGCTTGAGCTATAATAATAGTAAACAAAGGCACATATAAAATAATAATTAAAGGTAACATCACTAAAAATGTAAACAATTGTAATAAAAATCCTTGTATCCAGGTTTTCTTAAACAATTCAATAGATGCACTAAAAATAGTTCCGAAATCTAATGCTTTAGCATTCCGTGTTCTTTCTTGCAAAGAAGATATAGTTTTCATTTTAATTAGGTTAGTTAGTGTTAATACTCAAAGTAAATGGTTTTTATTCATATTGCAAAAAATAACTTTATAAATCTGCCACTTTGTCATAAAATATAAATTAATTGTATCTTTGCACACTTATTGACCACAAAAGTGTTCAACATTATTTATGGAGGAGATTATAGACGAAAAAAGACAAGGTGAAAGCCTCGTCATTGAACAAAAGGAGGACAATTCTCGTAAACTTTTTATAGAGAGTTATGGCTGTGCTATGAATTTTAGTGATAGTGAAATTGTGGCTTCTATCCTATCTAATGAAGGCTTTAATACAACTCAAAACCTAGAAGAAGCTGATTTGGTTTTAGTAAACACGTGCTCCATAAGAGATAAAGCTGAGCAAACCATTAGAAAGCGTTTACAAAAATACAATGCCGTAAAAAAGGTTAATCCTAGTATGAAGGTTGGTGTATTAGGTTGTATGGCTGAGCGTTTAAAAAGCAAATTCCTAGAAGAAGAAAAAATAGTAGATCTTGTTGTTGGTCCCGACGCATATAAAGATTTACCTAATCTTATTGCCGAAGTTGAAGATGGAAGAAACGCAGTAAATGTAATCTTATCTAAAGAAGAAACTTATGGCGATATTTCTCCTGTACGTTTAAATAGTAACGGCGTTACAGCATTTGTCTCTATAACTCGTGGTTGTGATAATATGTGTACGTTTTGTGTTGTCCCATTTACACGTGGACGCGAACGTAGCCGAAACCCTCAAAGTATTATTGAAGAAGTAAACGACCTTTGGGAAAAAGGCTATAAAGAAATTACCCTTTTAGGACAAAATGTAGATAGCTATTTATGGTATGGAGGTGGCTTAAAAAAAGATTTTAGCAAAGCTTCTGATATTCAAAAAACAACAGCTGTTAGCTTTTCAAAATTACTAGAGCTTTGCGCTGATGCACAACCTAAAATGCGTATTCGGTTTTCAACGTCCAATCCACAAGACATGTCTATGGCTGTTATTGAAACTATGGCGAAGTATAACAACATTTGTAATTACATTCATTTACCTGTTCAGAGCGGAAGTAATCGCATTTTAAAAGCAATGAATCGTCAGCACACTCGCGAAGAATATTTTGAAATGATTGATAATATTATGTGTATTCTTCCAGATTGTACAATCTCTCACGATTTAATTACTGGTTTCCCGTCTGAAACTGAAATAGATCACCAAGATACTTTAAGTTTAATGGAGTACGTAAAATATTCGTTTGGTTATATGTTTGCATATTCTGAAAGACCTGGAACTATGGCAGAACGCAAATTGGAAGACGATGTGCCAGAAGAAGTAAAAAAGCAAAGACTTGCTGAAATTGTAGACTTACAACAAGAGCACAGTTTGTTTAGAACGCAGCAGTTTGTTGATAAGATTGTAGAAGTACTTATTGAAAAAGAATCTAAAAAATCGTCTGAACATTGGTCTGGACGAAACGAGCATAATACGGTTGTAGTTTTCCCAAAAGAACACTATAAAGTGGGTGATTTTGTAAATGTAAAAACTACTAATTGCACAAGTGCTACACTTATTGGTGAAGCAGTTGGTTTTTCTGAAAACAATTAAACTATGGAATCTGTTCAAGCTATAAAACAACGTTTCGGAATTATTGGCAATGACGCTACATTAAATCGCGCTATAGAAAAAGCAATCCAAGTCTCTCCTACTGACATTTCAGTCTTAGTAACTGGAGAAAGTGGAGTTGGTAAGGAAAGTATTCCAAAAATTATACACCAATTATCGCATCGTAAACACGCGAAATATATTGCTGTTAACTGTGGTGCTATTCCGGAAGGCACTATTGATAGTGAATTATTTGGTCACGAAAAAGGTGCTTTTACTGGAGCTACTCAAACACGTTCGGGGTATTTTGAAGTTGCCGATGGCGGGACTATATTTTTAGACGAAGTTGGAGAACTTCCTTTAACTACTCAGGTACGTTTGCTACGTGTTCTGGAAAATGGCGAGTTTTTAAAAGTAGGCTCTAGTAAAGTTCAAAAAACTGATGTTCGTATTGTAGCTGCCACTAACGTCAATATGTTTGAAGCTATTAAAAAAGAAAAATTTAGAGAAGATTTATACTATCGCTTAAGTACTGTTGAGATTCATTTACCAGCACTTCGCAAACGCAGAGAGGATATCCATTTATTATTCAGAAAATTTGCAAGCGACTTTGCGCTTAAATATAAAATGCCAACCATTAGGTTGACTGAAGATGCTACAAATCTTTTGCAAACTTACATATGGAACGGAAATATAAGGCAATTACGAAATATTGCTGAGCAAATTTCAGTTTTAGAACACAATAGAAATATAACAGCCGAAACACTACGTCACTATTTACCTGACACAGGACAAAATTTACCAGCGGTAGTAAGTCATTCTAAATCTGATAGTGACTTTAGCAATGAGCGTGAAATTCTTTATAAAGTATTATTTGATATGAAAAGTGATCTTAACGATTTAAAAAAGCTCACTATGGAACTTATGGAGCATGGAAATAATCACGATGTTCAAAAAAACAATGAAGGTCTTATTCAAAAAATATATAGAAATGAAGATGATGATGACAATAAAGAGGATATGGAGGTGCTATCTATTACCCAAAAAAGCACTACTCCTGTTGAAATTATCGATGACCCTCAAGACAAATATCACTTTGCTCAAGAAATTGAAGAAGAAGAAACCTTGTCCTTACATGACAAAGAATTGGAATTAATAAAAAAATCGCTTGAACGTCACAATGGAAAGCGTAAATTAGCAGCTGCTGAACTTGGTATAAGTGAACGTACTTTATATAGAAAAATTAAGCAATTTGATTTATAATTTTTTGTATACAACTATGTTATAATGAGAACTGTTTCAGCATACTGAAAGAATCTTTTAGACACATGAAATTATTAAAACATATAGTATTATTTGTAATTACGTTAACCTTTTTTGGCTGTGGTGCATATTCTTTTTCAGGTATATCGCTTGCAGAAGGAACCAAAACATTTCAAGTTAATTATTTTGAAAATAATGCGCCTTTAACTGAGCCTGGGTTAGGGCGAGATTTTAGAATTGCTTTAGAAGAATTAATTTTAAACCAAACAAATTTAGATCTTGTCAAGTCTGGAGGTGATATTATTTATGAAGGTGAAATTGTAGATTATCGCATATCTCCAACTACAGCAACCTCTAGTAATACAGCTGCCCAAAACCGCTTAACTATTGCTGTTAAAGTCCACTTTTATGACAAAAATGATGATGAAGCAGAATTTGACCAACGTTTCTCGTTCTATTTTGACTATAGCGGAAGTGCGCAATTAGTTGGGAGTCAAAAAGACACTGCAATCGCTGAAATATTTGAACGTATAACTCAAGATGTTATTAATGCATCACTTGCAAAATGGTAATTTATAATTAATGAATACAACCGATTTTACATATATATTGCAACACCCACAAAGTATAACTCCTACACAAATTAGTGATGTAAAATCTATTATTAATGAATTTCCTTACTTTCAATCGGCAAGAGCTATTTATCTTAAAGGGTTAAAAAACAAAGAAAGTTTTAAATACAATCAAGAACTTAAAACAACTGCTGCTTATACTACTGATAGAAGTATTTTATTCGACTTTATCACATCAAAAGAGTTTCTACAAAATGAAATTTCACAACATATTAAACACAATATTGAGCATTTAAAAGCCATTGAAGTAAGTGATATTGAAGATATTTCAGTAAACAAAAGTGTTACTATTGATGATGCTATAAGACAGCATATTAAAGACACAGAACCTATTTTAGACCCAGCGCTTTTTCAAGCTAAAGAAGAGGCTATTATTTCAGAAAGTGTTATTAGTATAGACATTTCAAATATTCGAAAAACTCCTGAAGAAACACTTGAAATTGGCAAACCTCTTACTTTTAATAAAAATGAAGTACACTCTTTTAGCGAATGGTTAAAAATTACCAGCTTTAAACCCATTATTAGAGAAGACGAGGAAATAAAAACAGAACCTTCCCCAAAGAATAATCAAGAAAAAAAGTTTGAATTAATCGATAAATTTATTGCTTCCAAAGCTAAAATTCAGCCAATAAAAAAAGATGCACCAACATACAACATTGCCAAAGCACAAATGATACAACCAGAAGCTTTAATGACCGAAACCTTGGCAAGAATTTATGTTGAACAAAAAAACTACAGCAAAGCCATTCAATCTTATAAGATTTTAAGTTTGAAATATCCAGAAAAAAGTGGTTTCTTTGCAGACCAAATTCAAGCAGTAAAAGAATTACAAGAACAAAATAATATATAATAATGAGTACGTTTTCAATATTTTTAGTCCTTATCGTTATTGTTGCATTTTTATTAGTAATAGTAATTATGGTACAAAACCCAAAAGGTGGAGGTTTATCTTCGTCTTTTGGTGGCGGTGGCACACAACAAATTGGTGGTGTTAAGAAAACATCCGACTTTTTAGACAAAAGCACATGGGCTTTAGCAACTTTATTACTAGCACTAATTTTACTTTCTAATGTAGCCATTGGTGGTGCTGATGGAACAGTCGAATCTAAAGCTTTAGATCAAAGTGAAACAACAACACAGCCGTTGCCTAATACTAACAATACAGCAACACCAGCTGAAACTAATGAAGTTAGTAAAGACACTACAAACTAAAATCGTGTATAAAAACATTAAAAACGCCAACATAAACCGTTGGCATTTTTTGTTTGTAAATATTCCGGAATAAGAGTATTCAAACAAATGAAAATTTGTCAGTATAACTGTATTGGCACAATTTCTGAATAACGCTAAAGCGTTAAACAAAATTTAATTAACTTAAAAACATTAAACAAAATGGCTTTAAATATTAAACCGTTAGCAGATAGAGTTCTTATAGAACCATTAGAAGCTGAAACAACTACAGCTTCAGGAATCATTATTCCAGACAACGCTAAAGAAAAACCGCAAAAAGGAAAAGTAGTTGCTGTTGGTAAAGGCACAAAAGACGAGCCAACCACGGTTAAAAAAGGCGAGACTGTTCTCTACGGAAAATATGCAGGAACAGAACTTAAACTAGATGGCAAAGACTATTTAATTATGCGAGAAAGCGATATTCTGGCTATAGTTTAATAATTTTCATTCCTGCTTTCACCGGAATCTCATAAAACAAAACTAAACTTTAATTCAAAAAAATCCCTCCCTCGAGGGAATGACAAAATAAAATTTTTAATTATGGCAAAAGATATAAAATTTGATGTTGAGGCACGCGACGGTTTAAAACGTGGTGTTGATGCTTTGGCAAACGCAGTAAAAGTAACCCTAGGTCCAAAAGGCAGAAACGTAATTATAAGCAAAAGTTTTGGCGCACCACAAGTCACTAAAGATGGTGTAACTGTAGCCAAAGAAGTAGAGCTTGAAAACGAGCTTGAAAATATGGGCGCGCAAATGGTAAAAGAAGTTGCTTCAAAAACCAATGACCTTGCTGGAGATGGAACCACAACAGCAACTGTATTAGCACAAGCTATTGTAAAAGAAGGCTTAAAAAATGTTGCTGCAGGAGCAAATCCTATGGATTTAAAACGAGGTATTGATAAAGCTGTTGAAGCCATCACGAAAGACCTTGAAAAACAAGCTAAAAAAGTAGGAAATTCTTCTGAAAAAATTCAACAAATTGCAGCTATTTCAGCAAACAATGATAATACCATTGGTGAATTGATAGCAAAAGCATTCGATAAAGTTGGAAAAGAAGGCGTTATTACTGTTGAAGAAGCTAAAGGTACAGATACTTATGTAGATGTTGTAGAAGGCATGCAATTTGACAGAGGATATTTATCACCTTATTTTGTAACTGATGCTGATAAAATGATTGCTGATCTCGAGAATCCATACATTTTATTATTTGACAAGAAAATATCTAATCTACAAGAAATTCTTCCAATTTTAGAACCTGTTGCACAATCTAGCAGACCATTATTAATAATAGCTGAAGATGTTGATGGGCAAGCTCTAGCGACACTAGTTGTAAATAAATTACGTGGCGGACTTAAAATAGCTGCTGTAAAAGCACCTGGATTTGGAGACAGACGTAAAGCAATGCTTGAAGATATCGCCATATTAACAGGAGGAACAGTAATTTCTGAAGAACGCGGATTCTCTCTTGAAAATGCCGATTTAACTATGCTAGGAACTGCTGAAACAGTAACTATTGACAAAGACAATACAACTATTGTAAATGGTGTAGGAAAAGCAGAGGATATTAAAGCAAGAGTAAACCAAATAAAAGCGCAAATTGAAACAACAACTAGCGATTACGACAAAGAGAAATTGCAAGAGCGTTTAGCTAAATTAGCTGGTGGTGTTGCTGTACTTTATGTTGGCGCAGCAAGCGAAGTTGAAATGAAAGAAAAGAAAGATCGTGTGGATGATGCTTTAAATTCAACACGTGCTGCTGTTGAAGAAGGCATTATCGCTGGTGGTGGTGTTGCCCTATTAAGAGCAAAAGCTGTTTTAGACAAATTAACTACTGATAGTTTAGATGAAGTTACTGGAATTCAAATCGTAGCTCGCGCTATTGAATCGCCATTAAGAACCATAGTAGAGAATGCTGGTGGAGAAGGATCGGTTGTAATAAACAAAGTATTGGAAGGTAAAAAGGATTTTGGTTATGATGCTAAATCTGAAAAATATGTCGACATGCTTAAAGCAGGAATCATTGATCCTAAAAAAGTAACACGTATAGCGTTAGGAAATGCAGCTTCAGTTGCAGGAATGATTTTAACTACAGAGTGTGCTTTGGTTGACATTAAAGAAGACGCACCTGCAATGCCACCAATGGGTGGTGGCGGAATGCCAGGAATGATGTAATGGCAAATACAATAGCTATAAATAAAAAACGCCTCAATAAATAATTGAGGCGTTTTTTTATGTTTTAGGATTATTTATCCTTCTGTTTTTGTGTCGGTATCTCCGTGCTCATGGTCATGCCCATCGCCTTCAGACTTACCATCCATTTTCTTTTCTACTTTTTTCATGTCCATATTACAAACTGGACATTTTCCTGCTTTATCGTAGGTTTTACCTTTTTCACAATCCATTGTGCATTGGTATTTGTCATTCATTGCCATATCTGCTTTGTCTGCAGCATGATTTTCTTGCATTTCTTGTGCTTCTACTTCAGTTTTTGTTTCAGGTGCTGCTTCTTTCTTTTCTTCTTTACATGACGTTAAAACTACACCAAGAGACAAACTAAGTGTTAATAATAAAATTGATTTTTTCATAATTTGGTTTAAATTTTAGTTAAAGTGTTTATGTTTAAACAGCGAAATATACTAAATATTGTACTATAAATTACTGTTGTTGTTTATGATAATAAAATGCTGGTAGTAACAAAATTAATAATATGGGCTGAATTAAAAATCGTCTAATATTAAAAAACAGGTAATAATCTTCTTGATGCGGATTTAATACAAAGTATAAAAACAGTAGTAGTAATACGGCATAAGCTATGACATATATAACAGCTGAAAACTTAATAATACTTCTGTCTTTAAAAATAACATATAAAATACCTAAAGAAATAATTGTATTTAAAAGATATCGCAGTGTTGTATATGTTACTAATTTAAAAACCTCTCGTCTAGGATTATCTATATATAAATAATCGTTTTGAAAGAATAATAAATACGGATCATAAAATAATTGGTCTTCAAAAACACGTGCCAATACCAAAAGCACAAACAAAACAAAAACCAATATGTACTTTGCAAAATTAGACATTTTTAGTACTATTTTCCGCAAATCTGTTTACCCAAAACATCCATAATAAAAATACCAGCCCATATATAATAAGTGGAAAAATAACAGTATGTAAAATTTCTTTTCGCCAAGGATAATGAAACAATCCTATAGATAAAATTACTATTCTAATAAGATTTACAATATAAATTAACACACTTCCAAACAACAGATAGAACAATGTTGTTTTCCATTTTCCTGCAAAAGAAATGATAAAAGACACAAACAAAATAATAATACTAATAGAGTTACACCCTTCTATAACTCTTGCAACAAACTTGTTATTAATAATAAGCTTCATTGAAGCCTCGTCTGGGTGCTGTTCTATTTGTGCCGAATAGCCCACGGTTTCTATAAGTGACTGACTTTGCTTCGCTACCAAATTGGTAAGGTAATCGGGATAATATCTAGAGTTTTCAGAATAATCTAAGTATAGCTTATAGGTAATCGATAAAAAACCGTACACCACTAAAAATGTAATTATAAACCTAATTACCGACTTATATTTTACAAAAAGTGCTTTCAATTAAATTGGGGTTTTATGAATTAAAATTATATAAAAACTAGTGTCATTTTTTTAGTCCATTTTAATACTTTTACCAAAACTAACAACATCATGAATTTAGATAACTTAAAACCAAAAGTAACTGAAATTGTATCAATTACAAATGAATCTGTTGAAAATCGGTTGTATAACATTTGTGAACTTCTTGAAAAGAATGTAGATTATTATAATTGGGTTGGGTTTTATTTTAAAAATGGAGATAAGAACGAATTAAAACTCGGTCCTTATGTTGGCGCACCAACAGACCATACTATCATTCCTTTCGGAAAAGGCATTTGTGGTCAAGTGGCTGTTAGTAATGAAAACTTTGTAGTGCCCTATGTTGCTGCACAAGACAACTATTTAGCATGCAGCATTAACGTTAAAGCTGAAATTGTAATTCCTGTTTTTGTTAACGGAAAAAACGTTGGACAAATAGATATAGATTCTAACACTACTAACCCATTCAATAAAGCTGATGAACATTTTTTAGAGTTTGTTTGCACTAAAGTTGCTGAAATTTTATAGTTGTTAATAACTCTTCTTTTTGGTTGAAAAATCAGCACCTTTTTCATTTATTAAACCTTTATTATATCGTTATTTTTGCGTCAACAACAACTCACATTCCAACACCATAACAATGAGCAACAACAAAACGATAAAATCGGCATTGATTTCAGTTTTCAGTAAAGATGGCTTAGAACCTATTGTAAAACAACTAGACCAACAAGGTGTTACCATTTATTCTACAGGTGGTACACAAAAATTTATAAACGATTTAGGTATTGATGTTGTTCCTGCCGAGGATATTACATCGTATCCTTCAATATTAGGAGGCCGTGTAAAAACATTACATCCTAAAATATTTGGCGGTATTTTAAACCGTCAAAATAATGCTCAAGATGTAGCTGAATTAATTGCATATGAAATTCCACAAATAGATGCTGTAATTGTTGACTTATATCCTTTTGAAAAAACAGTGTCTTCAGGAGCTAGTGAACAAGAGATTATTGAAAAAATTGACATTGGTGGTATTTCGCTTATTAGAGCAGCTGCAAAAAATTATAAAGATGTGATTTGTGTATCATCAGTGAATAATTATACAGAATTTTTAGAGTTAATTTCAAAAGATAATGGAAATATTTCATTAGAAGATCGGAAACGTTTTGCAACAAAATCATTCAATGTTTCTTCTCACTACGACAGTGCTATTTTTAATTACTTCAATAAAAAACATGAAGAAGCTGCTATAAAAATTAGTGAAACTAATGGTAAAGTGTTGCGCTATGGTGAAAACCCCCATCAAAAAGGGTTTTTCTTTGGTGATTTTGATGCATTGTTTACTAAACTTCATGGCAAAGAATTAAGTTATAACAACTTATTAGATGTTGATGCTGCAGTAAATTTAATGAATGAGTTTAAAAATGATGCACCAACATTTGCTATATTAAAACATAATAATGCTTGTGGTTTGGCGCAAAGACATACACTACATGAGGCTTATATAGATGCTTTGGCTGGAGATCCAGTTTCTGCGTTTGGAGGCGTTTTAATTAGCAACACCAAAATTGATAAAGCGACAGCAGAAGATATACATAAGCTGTTTTGTGAAGTAGTGATTGCACCTTCTTTTAATGATGATGCATTAGCTATTTTAACAGGAAAGAAGAATAGAATTTTATTAATATTAAATGATATAGAATTGCCTCAATCTAGCGTTAGAACTTGCTTAAATGGAATTTTAGTTCAAGATAAAGATACTGTAACTGATGTTATTGAAAACCTATCTAATACAACAAACAGCAAACCGACTGAAACTGAATTAGAAGACTTGATTTTTGCTTCAAAAATTTGTAAGCACACAAAATCTAACACCATCGTTTTAACAAAGAACAAACAATTATGTGCAAGTGGCACAGGACAAACCAGTAGAGTTGATGCTTTAAATCAGGCCATACATAAAGCACAATATTTCAACTTAAACTTAAAAGGAGCTGTTATGGCTAGTGATGCTTTTTTTCCGTTTCCAGACTGTGTAGAGATAGCTGATAATGCTGGAATAACATCCGTTATACAACCTGGAGGATCTATTAAAGATCAATTAAGCATCGATTATTGTAATGCTAATGAGATGGCTATGGTATTTACAGGGACACGCCATTTTAAACACTAACTAAAGCTATTTATTTTTAGAAGTCCGTTTTCCTAATTATAACGTATATTTTATTACATTTACAGTTATTCAAATTTTTGTATTAACAACCCTCAGATAATTTAAAGTAGCACATGGGATTTTTTGATTTCTTAACCGAAGAAATTGCAATAGATTTAGGAACAGCAAACACGCTTATTATACACAACGATAAAGTTGTGGTAGATAGTCCATCGATAGTCGCAAGAGATAGAATTTCTGGTAAAATAATTGCCGTTGGTAAAGAAGCCAACTTAATGCAAGGTAAAACGCATGAAAACATTAAAACAATTAGACCATTAAAGGATGGGGTAATTGCCGATTTTGATGCTTCCGAGCAAATGATAAGTATGTTTATTAAAAATATTCCTGCTTTAAAAAAGAAACTATTTTCTCCTGCACTTCGTATGGTCATTTGTATTCCTTCTGGAATTACCGAAGTAGAAATGCGCGCTGTAAAAGAATCCGCAGAACGTGTTAACGGTAAAGAAGTTTACTTAATTCCTGAACCCATGGCTGCAGCTATTGGTATTGGTGTAGATATTATGCAACCTAAAGGAAACATGATTGTAGATATAGGTGGGGGAACTACTGAAATTGCCGTTATTGCTTTAGGAGGCATTGTATGCGACAAGTCTATTAAAGTCGCTGGAGATGTCTTTACAAACGATATTATTTACTATATGCGTACACAGCATAACTTATATGTTGGAGATAGAACAGCTGAAAAAATTAAAATCCAAATTGGTGCTGCAACCGAAGATTTAGATCTGCCCCCTGAAGATATGAGTGTTCAAGGACGTGATTTACTAACCGGAAAACCAAAACAAGTACAAATCTCTCATAGAGAAATTGCAAAAGCTTTAGACAAATCTATATTACGTGTTGAAGATGCAGTAATGGAAACTTTATCGCAAACACCACCCGAATTAGCTGCAGATATATATAATACTGGAATTTATCTTGCTGGTGGAGGCTCTATGTTAAGAGGGCTAGACAAACGTTTATCTCAAAAAACAGACTTACCTGTTTATATTGCCGAAGATCCTTTAAGAGCTGTTGTACGAGGTACAGGAATTGTACTTAAAAATATCATTAAATATAAAAGTGTATTGCTAAAATAGAGTGTAACTCA
This sequence comes from uncultured Flavobacteriaceae bacterium, assembly GCA_964418645.1. Taxonomy (GTDB): domain Bacteria; phylum Bacteroidota; class Bacteroidia; order Flavobacteriales; family Flavobacteriaceae; genus JAADHG01. The sequence goes on along the minus strand of CAYQME010000017.1, from coordinate 7,035 downwards.
TGCAACAAATCATAAATTTTATACTAAGAAACAAAACTTTTCTTTTGTTTTTGTTGTTGCTATCTACATCCCTTTTTTTAACGTTTCAGTCGCATTCTTATCATAAAAGTAAATTTATAAATTCTGCTAATTTTTTAACAGGTGGCATATATGAGTCCGTAAATAATGTCGGTGAATATTTTAATTTAAAAACCGAGAATGCCATTCTTTTGGAAGAAAACAATAAGCTTAAGGCTATTATATTTAACTCTAAAAAAGACAATCTAAAAGAAGAATATCTGGACTCCATAACTTTTAATTCAAGCTATAAATTAGCCACTGCTTTGGTTTATAAAAATAGTTATTCGGCAACTAATAATTACTTAACCATAAACAAAGGCAAGCGCGATAGCATCAAACAAGATTTTGGGGTTATTACTTCTAAGGGAATAGTTGGTATTATTGACAATACCTCAAAAAAGTATGCTCGTGTAATGTCTGTGTTAAATACTAATATTAGGGTTAATGCACAACTTAAAAAAACCAACCACTTTGGAACATTGAGTTGGAATGGCAAATCACCAGAATATGTGCAACTTATAGATTTACCTAAACAGGCTCCCGTAACCGTTGGTGATACGATAATTACTGGTGGATTATCCACTATATTTCCAAAAGGAATTCCCATAGGTGTAATTTCAGCTTTTAAAATAGATGATACCGAAAATTACTTTGAAATAGATATTAAACTGTTTAATGACATGACCAATGTTGGGCATGTTTATATTATAGAAAACCTTGATGCTGAAGAAATTTCTACTTTAAATAATTTAGATGAATAATGCTATTACAATAAATATTTCCCGCTTTATTATCTTAATATTATTACAAGTTTTAGTACTTAATAATATCAATTTTTTAGGATATATAAATCCCTACATATATATATTGTTCATTATTTTATACCCTATAAAGAACAATCGTTTACTGTTTATATTTTTGAGTTTTTTACTTGGTTTAACTGTAGATTTGTTCTTAGATTCCGGAGGTGTACATGCTGCCGCTTGTGTTACTATAGCCTATATTCGCCCTGTCCTATTAAAATTTTCATTTGGTACGATTTACGATTACCAAACCATAAAGTTTAACACCACAGAGTTTGGGCAACGACTTACTTATTTTTCTGCTATTATTTTTATTCATCACCTTATTTTATTTAGCCTTGAAATTTTTAACAGCTCAAAAATAATTTTAATCCTAAAAAAAACGTTATTCTCAAGTATCTTTACAATTATACTTTGTCTTTTAATTACCATATTGTTTAGCCGAAAGAATAAATGAGAAAACTATTACTCTTTTCAATTATAATTATAGTAGGAATTACTTTTATTACAAGGTTATTTTACCTTCAAGTCTATTCAAGTAAAGACTATAATATCTATGAAGATAATGCCATACGAAAAGTATTCTATTATCCAAAACGCGGTTATGTATACGATAGAAATGGTAAATTACTAGTTGCCAATCAACCCTCCTATGACGTGATGATAATTCCTAGAGAAGTAGAACCTTTAGACACCTTAGAGTTTACTTCTTTACTAAAAATTACAAAAGAAGGTTTTAAAAAATCCTATAACAAAGCGTATCACTATTCCCCTAGACTACCTTCTGTTTTTTTAGCACATTTATCAAAAGAAGATTATGCTTTCCTTTCAGAAAAAATGCGCAAGTACAAAGGGTTTTATATACAAAAACGTTCTTTGCGTGATTATCAAACATCAATTGGAGCTAATGTTTTGGGGTTTATTGCTGAAGCGAATCATAGAGAGATAAATGCAGATCCTTACTACAAAATGGGAGACCTTATAGGGAAACAGGGTGTTGAAAAATCTTATGAAAATATTTTACGTGGCATAAAAGGCGTGAAATTTATTCAGAAAAATCGATTTAATCGTGATATTGGTCCTTACAAAAGCGGAAGTAGAGACACTATTCCAACAGCTGGAGAAGACATAACAATCACTATTGATGAAGATCTTCAAGCTTATGGCGAACTTTTAATGCAAAACAAAATGGGAGGTATTGTAGCTATTGAACCTAGCACAGGAGAAATATTAAGTTTAGTATCGGCTCCATCTTATAACCCTAATCTATTAGTAGGCAGGAAACGTTCAGCAAACTACACCAAACTATATAACGACTCTATACATTTACCATTAATTGACAAAGGTTTGTTGCGTATGCACGAACCTGGATCTCCATTTAAATCATTAATTGCTTTAGTTGGGCTTCAAGAAGGTGTTATCGATGAAAACACTACAGTTATGTGTACTAGTGAATATCATTATGGTGGCAAGCGAACAATGCATTGCCATTGTGGTGGAGGTAAACGAAACTTAAATACAGGAATTTCTCATTCATGTAATTCTTATTTTGCAACTGTATATAGAAAAACCATCGATAAATATAGCGATGCGAGTCATGCTATGGATGTATGGAGTAAACATATTAAAAGTTTCGGTCTTGGAGACTACTTAAATAATGATTTATCCGTTGGAAAAAAAGGTAATATACCTGATGGTGCCTATTACGACAGAATGTATCCCGCTTTTAAATGGCGAGCTACTACTAATATTTCAAATGCCATTGGGCAAGGAGAAATTTTAGTAACCCCTATTCAATTGGCAAATATGATGGCAGCTATAGCTAACCGAGGTTATTATTACACACCACATATTATTAAAGATATTGAAGGTGATACAATTCCTAGTAAATATAAGACACCGCATCAAACAACTATTGATAAACAATATTTTGAACCCGTTATTCAAGGGCTTAACGATGTTTATAATACTGGTGGAACTGCTTGGTTTTTAAAAGTTCCGGGTATAGATGTTTGTGGAAAAACAGGTACTGCCGAAAATTTTACAAAAATTAATGGTGTTAGAACGCAACTTACAGATCACTCCATATTTATAGCTTTCGCACCAAAAGACAACCCAAAAATAGCACTTGCTGTTTTAGTTGAAAATGGATATTATGGAGCCCGTTGGGCTGGACGTATTGCTAGTTTAATGATAGAAAAGTACCTTAAAGGCGACGTAACTTTAAAACAAATGGAGCAATTGGTATTAAATAAAAGTCTTGAAGAAGAATACCTAAAACCATATAGCGGACAACCTTTTAAGATTAACCAATAATGTATTTAAACAGAAATAGAGGTTTTAAAGTAGATTGGATTAGCATCACTCTCTTTATGTTGCTTGTTGGTTTTGGTTGGTTAAACATATTATCTGCCTCACTTTCTGGAGACGTTATTAGTTACTTTGACATGAGTCAACCTTATGGTAAACAACTTGTTTTTATCCTTTTTTCAGTAGCATTAATCATCTTAATATTTTCTATAGAGGCCAAGTTTTACGAACGTTTTGCAAGCATCATTTATTTAGTCTCGATATTGTCTCTCTTAGGCCTATTTATTTTCGGAAAAAATGTAAATGGCGCAACCTCTTGGTATGCTATTGGAAGTATGACTATCCAACCCAGTGAATTTGCAAAAGTTGCTACATCCTTGGCAGTAGCCAAATATATAAGCGATTTACAAACCAATATTCATACTATAAAAGACCAGTTAAAAACAGTATTAATTATTTTAGTCCCTGCCATACTAATCATGCTTCAAAACGATGCTGGAAGTACTATTGTATATGCGTCTTTCTTTTTTGTGTTTTATAGGGAAGGTATCCCACAAATTTATTTATTTATTGGTTTAGCTATTTTGATTATTGCTGTTTTATCTTTAAAATTTTCGTTGTTAACTACATCTATTGCTATCACTCTAATACTGTTTGGTCACCATTTCTTTCTTAAAAAGAAACGGAAATCTATCCTTCAGCCTATTTTTTTAGCCCTTATTTGTATTGGCTTTGCTTTTGGTGTAAAATTTTTTTACAACAAAGTATTGCAACCCCATCAACAAGATAGGATTAGTTTATGGTTAAGCCTTGAAAAAGATCCTGCAAAGTTGGAACAAATGAAAAAAACTATTTTGTACAACTTAAATGAATCTGAAAAGGCAATTCGCTCTGGACGTTTAACCGGGAAAGGCTTTTTAGAAGGCACTAGAACCATAGGTAAATTTGTACCTGAACAACATACCGATTATATTTTTAGTACAGTTGGAGAAGAATGGGGCTTTTTAGGAAGTAGTTTTGTAGTGCTCTTGTTTGTACTACTCTTAATTAGGATACTCTATCTTGCCGAATTACAAAAATCGCAATTTAGTCGCATTTTTGGTTATTGTGTAGCTTCTATATTATTCTTTCATTTTATGATTAATATAGGCATGGTTATGGGCCTAATACCAACCATTGGCATCCCATTGCCCTTTTTTAGTTATGGTGGCTCAGGATTATGGGGCTTTACCTTGCTTCTTTTTATCTTTATTAAATTAGATTCTAACCGAATTAATGAATGGTAATTCTTAAGATGCCATTTCCTTTAACGCATTCACAAACACATCCAACTCTTTAGTGATTGTAAATACATTTGGCGTAATACGACAGCCCTTTACATTGGCATAATCAATAGCCACAGTAAATATGTTATACTCATCCATTAAGCGCTTTGCTAATACCGATGGCTTCATATTTTTTATACCTACATTAGCAATACCACAAGCTCTATGTGATGCCTTAGGTGTGTTTACCACAATATTTGGAATATCTCTAACTTTAGACGACCAATATTCTTGCAGATAGCGTAATCGCGCTTCTTTACGTTCTCCACCAAGCATATTATAATAATCAATGGCATTTTCAATGCATAAATCGTGATATACAGGATGTGTTCCTGTATGGTTTAGTCTAGATATATCATTTTCTTCACGCTTAGATTCTGCAAAAATTGGCCATACTTTATCTATATGCGCATCTTTAACATACAACATGCCAGTACCCAACGGAACCGCTAACCACTTGTGCAAACTTGAACCATAATAATCGCACTCTAGATCTTCTATATTAAACTCAAAATGCCCAACACAATGCGCTCCATCAACCATAACTTGTACGCCTTTTTTATGTGCCATTTGGCATATTTTCTTAATTGGTAAAATATGTCCAGTAATGTTTATCATGTGACATACCATGAGTAACTTTGTGTTTGGTGTTATGGCATTGGCGTATAGGTTAACTATCTCTTCATCTGATGTTGGATGATTAGGCACAGAAACTATAGTATTAACCATATCATAACGTTTGGAAACTTGAGCAAACATATTTTTCATGGCTCCATAATCTTGTTTTGCAAAAATAGCTTCATCTCCTTTTTCCCATGGGAATCCCTTAATAATCATATCTAGAGATTCCGTAGTATTTCTGGTAATAATTACATTTTTTGAGGTACAACCTATAACTTTAGCTAGCTTTTCTGTCATGCGCATTTTATTATCCCATTGTACTGTACGCATGTAATAAGAGCCTTCATAGTTTACCATTTTAATATTTTCCTGTAACGCATTTAATGTTGATGTAGGCATAATATTATAATAGCCACTTTCCAGATTAATATAATCTGGTTTTAGTTTGTAATCTTGCCGCACTTTTAACCAAAAATCCTCAGTAGTTGACAATGTGTCAATAGGCAAATGTTCAAACTCAATAAGCCAATTATTCAAAGCCCTTGCAGATAATGGTGCTGCTAAAGTAGCTAGGCTTAGTTTTTTAATAAAGTCTCTTTTATCCATCTTGATCGGTGTTTGTATAAAGATACTTAATCTAAATAAATTTTGTGATGCATAATTTATTTATCCAAAACTGTTAATCAATAAACTGTTATATTTGTTTGGCTACAGCTAGTTAAGCATAATTTAAACCCAAAATAAATGATAGGAATTATTATTGCTCTTGCAATTTCTTGGTTATTATTATTCTTAATTGAAAAGAAAAGCATTCTATCCTTAGGGTTTCTACCAATTCTTAAAAGATTAAAACAATTCTTAATAGGATTCTTGATTACAGCAATACTTTGTGCTATTGTTCAATATTCTGAATCATTACTAAAATCATCGCATTGGGTTTTTAATGAACAGACAACAAATCTAATCGTTCTAAAATCATTTTGGTGGGACTTTAAATCTGTTCTAACTGAAGAATTAATTTTTCGAGGAGCAATACTCTACATTTTAGTTCAAAAAATTAGTGCTAATAAAGCCATTCTGATTTCCGCTATGGCGTTTGGAATTTATCATTGGTTTTCTTTCGGAGTTTTAGGAAATATTGTGGCTATGATTTTAGTATTTGTAGGAACTGGATTAATGGGATATGCTTGGGCGTGGGCTTTTGCAAAAACAAAATCAATAATGCTGCCTTTGGGATTTCATCTTGGTTGGAATTTTATTCATAATACGCTTTTTTCAAAAGGTCCTTTGGGAGAATTAGTATTAATTTCTCAAGGAGGAAATGAATTATCTGGTTGGACTTCTTTTTTAAACTTTGCTTTAGGATTGGTTTTAGTCCCTATTTTATTATTAATTCACATTAAATATTTTGTGAAGGAAGAATCAGAATCGAAAATAATAACTAAATGAAAACTATGCGTAACAAAGCACTGAGTTAAAAAAACAATTATATCTAGAATATTATACAAGTGTAAAGTAAGAATTACGAAATTTTAATAATTTAAATAATTAATCACTTCAACTCTAATTTCTCAGCAAAATAATCACAGAAATCTTTCATAGTAGCCGTCATTTTTTCGTCTTGAGTGGCGCGATAAAAAGTATCACTCATGGCAACTAGCGTTTGGTGAAAAAACACTTTCATTTCATGAACAGGCATATCTTTAGTCCACAAATCTACTCGCAAAGCCTCCTGCGCTTTATGATCCCAAACGGAGAGTAGCATTGCTTTAGCTTCGGCATTATTTATACCTCCATCTGGTGCTGTCCATGATAATTTTTCCGGCACACGATTCTCGTCAAGTGCTACATTAAGCTCTATTTTTGAAGTTATTGTTTTTGCCATTATTTGCGTGGTTTAAATTTTGATTTATTAA
>CAYQME010000016.1:29573-42127 GCA_964418645.1 uncultured Flavobacteriaceae bacterium | reverse complement strand
ATAAGATTCTCTCTTTCGTGGGAAAAACTTCTTTTGTACATTAGCCTCAAACAAATTTTAATGGATATTAACTTCAACAAAAACGAAGATCATAATAAACTTTTAGTATCAGATTTAATAACACGCTTATCAGAAGTAAAACTTGGTGGTGGGAAAAAGCGTATTGAAAAGCATCGTGCTAAAGGAAAAATGACAGCACGAGAGCGTATTGATTACTTACTGGACAATACAACAAATTGTATTGAGTTAGCAGCTTTTGCTGGTGAGGATATGTATCAAGAACATGGCGGTTGTCCTTCTGGCGGAGTTGTAGTTAAGATTGGTTATATAAAAGGTAAGCAATGCATTGTTGTAGCCAATGATGCCACTGTAAAAGCAGGTGCTTGGTTTCCAATTACGGCTAAAAAGAATTTAAGGGCTCAAGAAACTGCTATTGAAAACAAACTACCAATTATATACTTGGTGGATAGTGCAGGTGTGTATTTACCTATGCAAGATGAAATTTTTCCAGACAAAGAACATTTTGGGCGTATTTTTAGAAATAATGCCGTTATGAGCAGTATGGGAATTACCCAAATATCTGCAGTAATGGGAAGTTGTGTTGCAGGTGGTGCTTATTTGCCTATTATGAGTGATGAGGCTTTAATTGTTGATAAAACTGGGAGTATTTTTCTTGCAGGAAGTTATTTGGTAAAGGCAGCAATTGGAGAAAGTATAGATAATGAAACTCTTGGAGGTGCTTCAACGCATTGTGAAATAAGTGGTGTAACCGATTATAAAGCTAAGGACGATAAAGACGCTTTAGATACTATAAAAAATATTATTGACAAAATTGGTGATTTTGACAAAGCTGGTTTTAACCGAGCTAAGTCAATAAAACCTAAGGAGAATCCTGAGGATATTTATGGAATCCTACCTAAAAGTCGTTCGGAACAATACGATATGTATGAAATTATTAAACGTTTGGTTGATGATAGCGAATTTGAAGAATTCAAAGCTGGTTACGGAAAAACACTCATAACAGCTTATGCCAGAATTGATGGTTGGGCAGTTGGTATTGTGGCTAATCAGCGTAAAGTTGTAAAAACTAAAAAAGGAGAAATGCAGTTTGGAGGTGTCATATATAGTGATAGTGCTGATAAAGCAACACGATTTATTGCCAATTGCAATCAGAAGAAAATCCCTTTAGTTTTTTTACAGGACGTAACTGGGTTTATGGTAGGTAGTAAGAGTGAGCAAGGAGGCATCATTAAAGATGGTGCAAAAATGGTAAATGCTGTAAGTAATAGTGTTGTGCCAAAATTCACAATAATTATTGGAAACAGCTATGGTGCTGGAAATTATGCTATGTGCGGAAAAGCATATGATCCACGATTAATTGTTGCATGGCCTAGTGCAGAACTTGCGGTAATGAGTGGTAATAGTGCTGCAAAAGTATTACTGCAAATTGAAAAATCATCCTTGAAAAAGAAAGGCGAAAAAATCACGAAAGAAAAAGAAGACAAACTTTTTAATAATATAAAATCGCGTTATGATAATCAAACGTCGCCATATTATGCTGCTTCACGAATTTGGACTGATGCTATTATAGATCCTTTAGATACTCGAAAATGGATAAGTATGGGAATAGAAGCTGCAAACCACTCACCTATTACAAAACCTTTTAATCTAGGTGTATTACAAGTTTAATTTACTACTACTTTAGAAACCGTTTGTTCTATATTCTTTTTGGCTAATTTAATTACTTGAATATCTTTAGTTTCATTAGCAGAGCCAAAATTTTTATATGTCGTAATCTTAACATAGGTTGGCTCATCAACATTTACGTAATTTCCGTAAAATTTAATATTAAATGTCCACTCCCCAACATCCGAAGACGTTAAATAAAACTCCTCTAAACCATAACCTTGTTCATGTTCTTGCTCTATTCTATTGAAGTTTTCTCCTCTTGTGTGCGACCATGTAAAAAAACGCTTTTGCGGGTTAATTATATCTAAATCAAATTCAGAATTTAAATTGTTCCATTCAAAAACAATTCTTGCTTTATACTTAATTGGTCGCAAATACAAAGGATTAACACCTGAGATATTTAATTTTTCTTTATGTCTTGATATTAAGCTTTTAGCATCGTTTGTAATTGTTTTTTTAAGTCCGTTGAAATTAGAATTATAAACAGCAATATTTTTATCAATATCATTATATATTTTTAAAGCTTTGTTATAATCATTGGCATATGTATATGCAAGGGCAAGGTCTCTATACGATTGTGATTGCTTTTGCTTCAATTTTAATACTTGCTGAAGTGTAATAATTGCATCATCATAATTTTTTTTAGCTTGTTGCTTATAAGATAACGCTCTTAACATATTAGGATTATCAAAAGCAATCTCATATATGTTTGACAGTACGCGCTTAGAAAGTATTTCATTATTCCATCCTTCAAAATAATCATATACATCTAAGTAAAACTCAGGCTCATTCCCATAGGTTTTTCTTTGAGTTAAATATGTGTTAAATGCCTCGTCAATAGATTTGGACAGTTTTAATTTGTTGATATATGGTGTGTCTGCCAAGCCAGAAATAAGTGTTGCATTACCAGAATATGTTGCTGTAGTTCCTAAATTAATTTTCTTCTTTTTAGTCGCCTTATCTCCTACTGCGTTTTTTGTGGTTATTAAAAGCACCCCATTAGCTCCTAAAGTTCCGTATTTGTTTGTAGCAGCCAATCCTTTTAAATAGGTGATATCTACAATCATATCTGGATTTATATGACTTGTTGATGCAGCTCCACCTAATTTATTAAAAACACTCGAATCAGAAGTTTGCAGAGGGATGCCGTCTAAAACAACGAGTCCGTATTGATTTCCTGTTATTGTCATATTATTACCTCTCCCTAAAAATTGGCTTAAATCTACCTTAGTAAGACCAGCATTATTTTGAACTTTCAATCCCGCAAATTGACCTTTAACTGCTTGTTTAACATCAGTATCAATTGAAGAAATTTCATCAGCTCCAATAGATTCAATGGTGTAACCTAGCCTTTTTTTATCAACGGTTGTGTTTCCCGTATTTACTAATTCTTCCTTATCATTTTCAGCTGTAACTACAATCTCGTCTAAGTTTACATCAATATTTTGCATTGAAACATTAATAGAATTCACATTGGTTACTCTAATATTTACTGTTTTCTTACCCAAATAAGAATAAACCAAAATATCATTTTCCTTTGCTTTTATTTTATAACTGCCATTTATCCCTGAAGCGATGCCTTGGTTAGTACTCTTATTAATAATACTTACATTTTCTAAAGGACCTTCAGCACCAGATATAAATCCTGTTATATATCCAACATTTGTAGACATAGAAAGCTGTTCAATTTTTTCTTTACTTTCTGGAATATTAAATTGATTAGTTAAATACACATAAGACCCAGAAGATAAATCGGCTATTAATTTTAATTGGATAGCATTTGAATCTGGCAATGTTGAAATTATATGGATAGGCTTGTTAGTTGGTGGCTTTAATATATCCAAGTTTTCAACACCATCAGTAAACAAAAAACATTCATCATAATCATCTTTGAATAAATTTGAATATGATGTTGCGCCGTCATAAATTGTATGCTTTAATTCTGCTTTTAAATTATCCCAATTGCCTACATCAATTTTATAGTTTTCTTGAAGTATAATTGCATTACTAAACATAACCAACTTAACAGAAGCTGTTTTGTTTTTTTGAAAAAACTTATTTAGAAAAAGAAGTTCGCGATTAAGCTGTCTATCTTTCATGGAATATGATGCATCCCAATATATTGTGATTTTTTTTTGTGAGTAAGTACTTTGAAATCCTAAACAAAGCAATAACAAAACAACTATAGCTTTCATACCGTTTTTGTTTTAAATTTACAAAAAATATGCTTACTATAATATTTTCAAGACGAAACCAATAAGTCAAAAAAGACGAAAATAAAAAAAGAGTGTTTTCACACTCTTTTTTTTATGACCTTCCTTTATTTCCTTTATTTCTTTTTTTTCTCTTTTTTTGTTTTTTCTCTGCTTTAGTTTCTGAAAAATCCATAAGCTTAAACTTCTCAATTTCATCAGTTGATAAAATCAATGCTAATTCCTTATAAAATTCCTTATCTAATTCAGCTAACTTCTTTTTTCTTTCCTCGCGACTGTTTCCCTCATCACTAAGTATCACATTTTGATTTTCAAAGTTTTTTAACAGTATGCCTTTGATAATTTCTTTCTCAAAGTCATCTAAATTAAAGACCTCAACACATTTTGGCAACATTATAGATACTTCTTTATATGGATTCTTAAGCTCGATATAAGTAGTCGTATTATTAACGGGTGGAGGGACATACCCTCTTTGACCACGCTGTATACCATTTACTTGTTGTGCATTTACAAATTGAAATGAAAGGCTTAAACCAAAAATCACAAGTAAAAAACTCTTTTTCATAATCTATTTTTAAAGCTGCAATTTAATAAAAAAACTAATTGTAAATTCAAAATTTTCATAAAATGAAATTTTAATATGTCACCAAATTTCTGTATCTTAATGCAATTAACTTATTAAACTGTAATAATCATGGGAACGGTTAAAACATTAAACAAGTGGGCAAATAGACATACATATCTTGCAATTGACTTATTTAGAATTGCTTTAGGTATAATTATATTTATTAAAGGATTACATTTTATGAATGACACCCAAGTTTTGATTGATCTCTTTAAACCCATTCAAAACCTTGCTGGAGGTATGATAGCTTTACACTATGTTGCCCCAGCACATCTTATAGGTGGCTTGTTAATCATTTTTGGATTACTAACACGTTGGGCAATAATTGCACAGGTACCAATAATTATTGGAGCTGTAATAATAAACTTTGTTGGTGAAATGAATACCACAAATTTAATTTTATCAATTACTGTATTTATTCTTTGCATTTTCTTTTTGTTGTATGGCTCTGGAAAACGATCAGCAGATTATTATTTCAAAATGCAACAATAGTTACCTTATACTAGGTTTAATTGCCTTGATGATTATTAACTCTTGGAATTGTAAGCAACTTGGTTTGTCTTCCATTTACATATCTAAATCCATTTTCTCCATAGAATCCAGCCTCCTCAAGCATTATGCGTATATCTCGTTTCCATTGTGGAATATTGACTGTAGTATTTAACTCTATAGCATAAACCGTATTTGGATATAACGGATAATCTCCTGCGCCTGTAACTCCTTCTTGTGCATCCCACATTCCAATTGTTGGACCAGAAGAATGCCCATAGCTACCTAATGGATGTGTATATATTGCTGGTTGTAACCCTTGAGCTTTTGCTTCTTCTAAAGATTTTAATAATATTTGATTTCCTGTTTTTCCTTTTTCAAAATTTGAAATAAAAATATCTTGTACCGCATTGCCCTCTACTAAAGCATTTTGCAAATATATAGGAGGCTCCGTTTCATTGGGCTTAAGAACATAGGCAAGTTCTTGACAATCTGTATTTAAACGCAAATACGTAATACCAAAATCGCAATGCAATAAATCTCCGGGTAGAATAAGCATTTTGTTTGGTCTATCATCAAATGAATAAATATGGCTTTCCAAAACCTCACTACTACGCTGCACATCTACCGATGGATGAAACCAAGTATCTAAACCAAGATTAGTAACTTTTTGTCGTAGCCACCACTCCACATCAGTAGTCGTTGTTATTCCTGCTGTAATCACTTTTTCTGAAAAGGCTTCAGCAATAATACTATGAGTAATATCAACAAGTTGTCTGTAAATTATCATTTCTCGAGGTGTTCTAGTTTCAATCCAAGCGGTAGCCAATTTTTCAGCCGAAACTACTTTGTTACTAAACTTCTTTGGAAGATACTGCATAAACGCATCATAATCCGTTTTATCAAGTCCATCCGAGATATTAAAATGTGTAGAAAAATTCAATCCGATGCTTTTAGGGTTTCGCTCTTCTATGAGTTGCACTAAACGCTTCCATTGATTAGGTTCTTTAGCTTTATCCCAAGCTGATGTAATATTATCACCAAAATTATATCGTGCTACTGCTAATTTATCAATGGTATTTTTTTCTTTATTTCTGTAAAATAAAATAATAGTGCGTCGTCTCGCATTTAACCACGTTGCTGGTAGCATGGTTTTTAAAACTGGGTCTTCGTTATATTCTCTGGAAATTAAAATCCACATATCAATACCTGTACGATCCATTAATTTTGGAAGCAGATTATTAAATCTATGGGCAAGAATTTCATCAACTACAACAGCGCGTTCTTTTTCAGATAGGATTTGTTGTGCTTGTATTTGAATTGAGAAAATTAGGAACACTAAGATTAGCTTTTTCATAATGGTTGGTTTGATTGATAAAAGTATAGAAATATATCTTAACCATTTAATTATAAAAGAGAAACGCCTTTTAAGACGCTTCTCTTCTATAATGCTGTTCAAAAAAATAATGACTATCTAATTTATCTATATCTTAAATAGAAACTTTAGATACTACAATATTATCTTGCTTATTAGTTAATCTCACGACTTTTATTTTTTTTGTTTGATTAAGTTTTCCATAATTTTTAAAGATTGTTATTTTCATAAAAGTAGGATTTTCAACCTTTTGATATCTATCACCAAAATACTTTACTTTTAAATAATAATCTCCTTTTACAGCATTTTTAAGAGTAAACTCTTCCGGACCAAAACCTTGTGTCATGTCTGAAGATATCCTACCTCCAATTTTAGTTTTAGTATTTCCATAATAACAATCTTCATAATTTGGATCTATTACATGCAAATCAATGTCTGTATCATTATGATTCCAATCTATTACTATGCGTATATCAAACTCTTCCTTTTCATTGTTTTTTTTATTGCTTAATCGCTCATTTAGTTCATGTTTAGCTATGCTTTGAACTCCTTTAAACTTTCTTCTCCCTTCTTTTTGGTAGATTTTTTCTGAAACAACACTATTTAATAACTCAAAAGCTTTTTGAGCCAATCCAATTTCTTTGTAAACTAAAGCTAAATCTCTATATGATTGTGAATCTTCAGGTCTTAACTCTAATACTCTACTATAAATAAATGCAGCTAATAAATTATTGTTAGCTTCTTCAAGTTTGTAAGCAAAAGCTCTTAATAATTCATAGTTATCATTATCAATTTCAGCAATATTTGTTAAAATTCTTAAACCTCTCTTTGGCTCTTTCCATTTTTTAAAATAATCATATACGTCAATATAAAAAGAAGGTGATTCTTTGTAAAGTTCTCTTTGTATCAAATATATTTGGTAAGCTTCTTCAACAGATGTAGCAATATTTAATGCTCGTAAATATGGAGTGTCAACAATTAGATTATCTAATTTTATCTGTTTCCTTATTGGGACTTTCCTATTAGATGTACTACTACTATAACCCACTGTTGGTCTCGTTAATGTTGAACTTCCTGCTTTAGTTGTAATCAAAATAACACCATTCCTCCCTTCAGTTCCATATAAAGTAGCGGCTGCCAAACCCTTTATCACTTGAATACTTTCAATACTATTTGGATCTAAATCTATCATTCTGCTAGATCCAACATTCCCACTTGCAAAACTGCCTGTTGTATTATTATCATTACTAAAAGGAACACCATCAACTATAATTAACGCTTGATTATTTCCATTAATTGAAGAATAACCTCTAATTACAATATTAGTTGCTGATCCAGAAGATCCACTTTGTGAAGTAATTTGTAAGCCAGATGCTTTTCCAGACAATACTCTGGCAACATCACCTTCTGTACGGTTTTCTATTTCTTTGGAATTAATTTCACTTACTGCATAACCCAATGCTTTTTTATCTCTCTTAATCCCTTGTGCTGTTACGACTACTTCATCAAGTACCGCCGAATCCTCTTGCATTGAAATATTTATATTGTTAGCACGTCCTACAGTAGTTTCAAGCGTTATCAAACCAACATAGCTAAAGGTTAGAATATCTCCTGTCCTTGCATTTATTGAATACCTTCCATCAAAGTCTGTTTGAGTTCCTTCTCCTGTACCTCTAACAATTACATTTACTCCTGGTAATGGCATACCAGATGCATCAGATATAATTCCAGATATATTACCATTACTAGTTGGAATATTATTTCTGCTGATTTGTGTAACATTATCATCTTGTGCATTATTGTTTTCTCCATTAGAAGCCACAACACGTTTGCCATTATAACGTTTCATTAGCTCATTATAAGCTTCTATCAAATCTTCTGGCGGCAATATTTTAAATCTATAATAATCCCAAGCTGTTTCAAGTACAATCAATGATGTATGATTACTTACAAGGTTATATTTTTTACTATGCTTTATAATATTGGCTTTATTAGTTTTACTATTCCTCTGCAAAACATCAAGTTTTTTTTGAGCCCAAAGTCTTTTTACTAAATTATTGTTAACATTTGAATCTAATTTAAATACTTGTTCATCAGTTACTGTATTTCCAAAACCAAATAATAATGATATTTGATCTCCGTTTTTAAAGTTTTTTCCAGCTACTGAAAAGTCTGATGAGACATTTACTGGTGTATTTGGGTAAAATTCTATGCTTTTATTAGTTGATTTTATACCTAAAAACTTATATGGTTGAAGTGTTATTTTCTTAAATGCTTCGGCAACACTATTATTCTTTAAATTAATATAAATCCCATTAGTAGATTCTGAAATTTTATTCAATTCGCTATGATTAGCCTTAATAATACTATTCACCACAAAAACTGGCTGATCAGTATTTATTATGATATCACTTAAATTTTTCATACCATCAGAGAACAACAATATCTCGTCAGATAAATTCTCATCTAATAGTTTTGTATAGGAAGTCCCACCATCATAAACCACATTTGATAATTCTGATTTGAGGTCTTGCCAATCTCCATTTTTTATAGAAAATATTTTCCGCTCTCTAACATCATTGCTAAACACAACCAATTCTACCTTTACGTTCTTTAAATAAGTAAAATATGCATTTAAAAAGTCCATTTCTTTTGAATAATCTCTTCCCTTCATAGAATAGGAAGCATCCCAAAGTAATGTAATTGATGTTGCTTTAGCCCTTGCTCTTATTTCTGGCTTCAATGTTTGATAAACATAGAAATAATCATCAAAAGTAATGGTCTTATTAGTATTGTATTCCCTAGGTATTTTAATTTTTAAAGATGTATCAGGTATAAAATTTGTGTTTAAAATCTTAGCAGAATAACTATTATATACTTCAACAAACTTAAAATTTTCTAGTTTTCCCAGAATTAATTCTGGTTTTAATTTCTGGTCATAAACATTCATTTCAAAAGAAAATTCATCTAAGCTTTTTTTAAAGTCTAATGGCAAATTAAAGTAATGTGCACCACCACTATAATTTAACTCCTGTTCGTAAGCAAGAACTATTCTTTTGTAGCCATTTTTTGGTATTGGATATATTCTAGCCTTATAATTATTACCTGTTCCTTTTTCTAGTAAAATAGGATCAACTCGTCTTCTTACAACAGCTTCAAAGGCAATTCTACCCTGCTCATTTTCAACAACAACTGCTTCTCTAAGCTTACCATTAACTTCGAGTGCTAGTCTCGATACTTTTTGACCCTCACCTAGCGGAAAAGCCAATTCTCCCTCTAAAATTTCATTTGTTGGGTTATAAAACAACATGTCATATGTTGTCATTGCAATGTTTCCTACAACCTCTACTTTAATGTGCAAAGAGGTTATTCCTAATTTGTCTTTTCCAACTTTTATAGTTGGTATTTCCTGTGCAATCATTTGTATCATAAATAGCAATAGATACGAAATAAGTAGTAGTTTTTTCATAATTTATATATTTAAGTGCTAATTTTTTATTACTGATATTAATTCAGGCAAAAGGCTTATTGCAGTTATTAAAACGGCGCCAGTTTTCTTTTTTGTGGTTTTTACTGTTGCTGGTGTAGTGTAAGTGTTTGCAATTGTTGAAGCGTTAGGATTTCTAACCATGACAACTGTATTTATAGCTTCTACTTCAAAATTGTCGTTAGTATAATTATATGCCAACTCAATACCATCTACATGAAATTCTTTTACAGCAGACTTTAGGTTATTTATAGTGTATAATATCTTTTTTAAATCACTAGGTTCCGTTTGATTTAAGGCAATTCCGTTGAAACCCGAATAGGTAAAAATTGAAATCAAATCATCCTCCGATAATCTATTAGACAGAAGTTTAAAAGCTTGCTTTAAAACCACTTTATTCTCAATAGATAAATCTGTTTCGGAAACCTGAATTAAGAATGTAATATTTCGCATTTCTACATCGTCGCCATCATTTGAAGTTGGAAAGTTTTGAATTACAAAAGGAATTAGGTTATCAATCTGGACCGACTTGGTTACTATGTTCTTTTCTTGGGCAATACCCGTCGTTATAATAAACGCTATAAGTATTAATGTGATAATTGATTTCATTTGGTTTCGGTTTTAAAGTTTGACATAAAACTATGCTCAAACTATAAACCAAAAAACCTATAATTAGTGAAGTGTGCTTTTGAGTGAGTTAACTCGCTATTTTAGTAGTGCTAATGTTTTTTTTCGTTGAATTTTACCAGAATCTGTTTCTATAAACCGCTCAACAGTGTAAACGTGTTTGGGTATTTCATACTTATTTAGGTTCTTAAAAGCCGAAGTATCAACTGTGTTTAAAACGCCTTCAATAATCATGATTAATTGTTCGCCTAAACTACTATGCAATTTTGAAGCTATAAAAAATCGTGTGTGTATATTATTTTTTAGCTTTGCCTCTATTTGTTCTGGAAATAATTTTATCCCTCCTGAATTAATAACGTTATCAATACGTCCCAGTAATTTAAAAGACCTGTCTGAGAGCAGCTCGATAACATCATTAGTTACTATAGGCATATCACTAAGTTTTGGCGCATTTATAACTAGACAATCTCTTGAGTCCTTTGAGATAGTTATGTTTGGTAAGGTTTGAAATATATCCAAAGAGACCTCTTCTAAGTGGTTTAGTTGTTTTACCGCAATATGTGTCATGGTTTCTGTCATTCCATAAGTAGCATATACCTTGCAAGAAATATCTTGGAGTTGGGTTTGCAACGCATTAGATACAGATGATCCACCAACAATAAGCGTAGAAACGTGATGAAGTTTGTCTATTGACTTTTCCAATTGCAAAGGGACCATAGCACAAAAATCATAATACTTGGCAATCTTTTCCAAAGGGTTTAAAGTGGGTTTAACAACATCTATTTCCAATCCTAAAATCATTGAGCGAACCAACATCATTTTTCCTGCAATAAATTCAGTTGGCAAACAGTGTAATGCTTTACTACCTGATTCAATGTTAAAATAATCACCAGTAGTAATTGCAGACGCAACCATTGCTTGTTTCTGCAAGCTAATTTGTTTAGGCTTTCCAGTTGATCCGGAGGTTTTTACAAACACATAATCGTTGCTATCTAACCAATCTAATAAAAAACTTCCAATATGTTTTTGATAAAGTTCGCCCTCTTTTACAAAGCTATAAGCAGCTTCTTTTAAGGTGTCTGCATTAAAATGTGTATTATTGAATTTAAACTTGTTATGAATTTTGGTAAAACTTGGAACCATTTTTGGTATACTAATTAGATAAGTTAAAATTATACTATTTTTAACGCATTGAAGTTAGTAATTTACATTTAATAAAATATATTTGATTGTGAAGCCAAAATATATACAATACATATTAGTTTTTACATTGTGCTTTCCTTTGCTAACATTAGCACAAGACTTCTCCAATGAGGATTACATCTATTTAAAGCGCCATGAACATATAAAAATAAAATTTGTAAATAAACAGTTTGATATTGCAAAAAATATTTCTGAACAAGCTAAATATATAACAGCAAAGAAACTGTATTTTGCTAATGAATCTATTGGATTTGATAGCTTTACTTCTATTGAGAATATTGATGCCTATACGCTTTTGCCAAGTACAAATACTAAAGTAAAAGTTGACTACATTGAAACCAAAAGGGAATTTGATAATGGAATCTTTTACAGCGATCAAGAGAGCAAAAATTTCACATTTCCTGCAGTTACAAAAGGCGCCGTAACTAATTTAAACTATAATGAAGTATTAAAAGACCCTCGTTTTTTAGGAATCTTTCGTTTTGGAACCTTCGTTCCAACAAAAAGTGCTAAACTCTCAATTGAGTTCCCTAATAATGTAACCATTGGATATATTGATTTTAATACTAAAGACTATCCTATTGCATTTAAAAAAAAGAGCCATAATGGTACAACTGTGTATACATGGTCTATTGAAAATATAAAAGGGTTTCAAGGAGAAGACAAAAGTGAATCGACGCTTTACTTTTTACCACATATTATTATATACATAAAAAGCTATGAACAAAATGGCAAAACATATAATGTACTGAATGATGTTAGCGACCTTTATAAATGGTATGCCTCTTTGGTAAAACAAATAGATGAAAAATCATTAGATAATGTACATGCCATTGCTAAAGATTT
>CAYQME010000016.1:16814-29473 GCA_964418645.1 uncultured Flavobacteriaceae bacterium | reverse complement strand
CTTAAGGTGTCTGAGCAAAGAGTACTTACAGGCTATGAAAAGGTAGATTTTATTTCGGACTATACATATAAAAAGGATGATAAAACTGAAGAAGAGTATTTAAATACAACTTTGACGCTTGGAAACAACAAAACGAGTTACAGTAACATTTCAAAAGAAAATTTCGACAATAAAAATGCACCTCTAATTTTAAAGTATGACCTTGCTATAAACAACTATGCAAAGTCTGTGGCAAATAAAATATATTTAAATTTAAATATTGATCGGGTACTCGCAAAAAGTAAAATTGATATTGAAACTAGAAAGTATAGCAAAAAAATTGATCATAAATTTAAAAAAGAATTTGTAACAACTTTTGTAATTCCGGAAGGATATAAGGTTAATTATCTGCCTAAGAATCTTCAATTTGAAGATCCAGATTTTGGTTTTCATATAAACTATTCACAAAAGAATAACGAAATCATACAAAGTAAAACCATATATATAAATACTCTTAGTATTAAGAAAAATAATTTTGAAACTTGGAATGCATTTATAAAAAGTTTGACTAAAGCCTATAAAAAAAGTATAATAATTGAATAAGACCTATGATTAAAAAAATCATCTTCACATTGCTAATTTTGGCAACCACGAGTAACTATGCGCAATATTATAAAAATTACAATTGGAATGATACTCCTAAACTTCATGATATTACAGAAGCGGGAGCCAAAGCTTCTTCAGTAGGTGTTTTTGAAAAGCATATTGTAGAATATTTTGACAGTATGATTACAAAACAACTTTATAGTTTAGAAACCACACATACAATTAGTAGAGTTAATAATGATAAAGGTATTAATAAACACAACACGGTTTATATACCTATGCGAGATGTAAAAAAAGTATTGGATATTAAAGCACGCACCATAAATTCTGAAGGAAAAATTACGCTTTTAGATAATAATAATATCAAGGAAATTAAAAATGTACAAGAATATGGTGACTTTAAAATTTTTGCTATCGAAGGGGTTGAAAAAGGCTCTGAAATAGAAGTATTATATACAGTTGAAAAAGAATATGACATGCATGGAGCCGAAACTCTGCAAAGCGATTATCCCATAAAAGAAGCCCAATTTTTATTTATTACAGGAGACTTAAAATCAAGAATTAAAGCTTATAACAATTCAACTACTTTTGAGAGTGTAATGGTTGGTGATAGAGCTGCAAAATTGATTACTCTAAAAGATATTCCTGCAATGATAGAAGAAGAATATGCAGCTCCAGATGCTAATAAAATTTCGGTTGTTTATCAGTGCTTTCCAAAAGGTAGAGAGATTACCCAAGATATGTTTTGGAATAATGTAGTTAACAATGTTGGACCACAATTTTTTCCAGAAGAACCTAACAGTAAAGTAAAAGAAGATTTATTAAACGTTACTAAAAACAATACAGAACTAAGTGTATTTCAAAAAGCAACTTTACTAGATGATTATATAAAAACCAATTTTACTATTGTTAAAAACAATAATGCAGCGCTTTCTAATCTAGATTATATTCTAGCCAACAAATCTGCAAGTGATTTTGGTATTTTAAAAGCCTATGGACATTATCTCACGGCGCTTAATATTGAATATGAAATTGTAATCACAGCCAACCGTTATAGACGCAAGTTTGACCCCAATTTTTTTGCTCCAGGAATGTTGCAAGACTTTCTTATTTATTTACCAACTGAAGAAAAATATATTGCTCCAGACCGCATTGAATATAGAGTTGAAGAAGCGCCTTTTGCATTTTTAGGAAATCATGGCTTATTTATTACCAGAAATCTAGAATATTATTTTAGCGAAATTGTACAATCCAATCCTAATTTTAGCCATATAAATCGTGAAACAGATATTACTTTTGATGCTGATTTAGAAAGCGTAACTATAAACCAATCTCAAGAATATACAGGGCATTGGTCTGCAACAAGCAGAGCAGTTTTAAGCTTATCAACTGCGCAAGTTATTAAAGAGTACGAAGATTATTTAACGGGCTCGGGTATTGAAGATAAAGTGGTAAATAGCTATGAAGCCTTAAATACTGAAATGTTACAACTGGAGTACAACAAACCATTTATTACAAAATCATCAATTACTTCGGAGTCTTTATTAGAGGAAGCTGGTGATAGTTATATTTTTCAAATAGGTAAAGTTATTGGAACTCAAAGTGAATTGTATCAAGAGACCAAGCGCGTAAATCCTATTGAAATGCAATATCCTAATCAATACGATTATACCATTACAGTACATATCCCTGAAGGCTATAGGGTTGAAGGGTTAGACGCCTTAAAAATCAATAAAAGCTATACTGCTGTAACAGGACAAAAAGCCTGTAAGTTTGAATCCTACTACACCTTAAATGGTAATACATTAATTATTACAATTCAAGAATTCTATAAAGCAAATACATTTGATTTGAACCAATACGACGAATTTAGAAACGTTATTAATGCTGCTTCCGATTTTAATAAGGCTTCAATACTATTGAAAGCTATTGAGTAATTTATTTAAACGGTATCACCAATTTCATCAATTTCTGCTGTCTCAATTACAACAGGCTCTACAACTGCGCCAAATAATTTATCTTTCCAATTAGTCCATTTATACTTCTTAGCATAAATAAATAACAGTATCGGAAAAATAACAAATACAGGGAATAGTGTCTCTCCAATACCAACTTCAGCAGGGTCTGAAATATCTTTAAAAATAGAATGTGTTTGAAACGCTGTCCAATCTGCTGTTACTAATAATGCTGTAAATAAGTTATTCGCAGCATGAAAACCTAAAGATAGTTCTAAACCATCGTCCATTAAGGTTGTTATTCCTAAGAAGAAACCTGTACCTACATAGTATATCAGAATGATGTTGCCTAATTTTTCTACTTCAGGATTTGCAATATGTAATAACCCGAAAACTGTGGATGTAATAATTAATGGCAACCATCTGTTTTTGGCAATTAAGCCAATACCTTGCATCAGATATCCTCTAAAAAAATATTCTTCAAAACTTGTTTGTAGTGGCACTAAAATTATGGCTATAATACAGAGAATTATAAAAGGTTTCAAATGAAAATTATTTACATAGCCTTCAGGGTTTAAAAAATAATCTCCCAACACCATTCCTGAAGATATTATTCCCCAAACTATAAAAGCAAACCAAAAGCGTTTCCAATCAATCTTCTGTCTTGCTGTAGTTAACATTCTAAACGATTGTTTATGCAAATACTTTACAGTGACCAATAAGAACAATAGGCCTCCTGCAAAAGGTAATAAAACAAATATTAAGTTTAAATTAGGCTCGAACAAACCTAGTATATAAGCTGTATCTTCAAGTCTTGCACTATCAATATTACCTTTTACTGTTTCAATGCCTATAGCAACTAAATGAGGTACGGAAAATGCAAATATTCCCAAAATAGCTATAATGGCTCCAATAATATATCGCCACCAATCATGTGCTGTTTTATAAACTTGTTGTATATAATTCATTTATTTAATAAATTAAAATCCCATTCTTGTTTTTGTTCGTAACGCAATGTACCATTTTCTACTCTCAATGGCGATAAAAAATTATTGGTAAATAAACTTCCAGTACCTAAGCCTTGATGCATTGCGTTTTTTAAAGTATATGTCCATTGTGCAATGGCATTTAAGCCTACATTACTTTCTAAAGCACTGGTAATCCACCATTTAATATTTTGCTTTTCTGCACTTTTAATCCACTCGCTACTTCCTTTAAAACCACCTATTAAACTTGGTTTTAAAATAATGTACTGCGGATTTATTATATGTAGCAATTCTTCTTTCTTTGTGACATCAAAAACGCCAATTAATTCCTCGTCTAATGCAATATCTAAAGGTGATAATTCACAAAGCCTTGCCATAACTTCAAACTGATCTTGCCTAATGGGTTGCTCAATAGAATGTATATCGAGTTCCGATAGTATTTTTAGTTTCTCTAAGGCTTCCCTAGATGAAAACGCGCCATTAGCATCCACACGCAATTCGATATCGCTGGCTGAAAACTCTTGTCTTATAGATTTTAATAACTCTATCTCAGTTTTAAAATCAATAGCACCAATTTTAATTTTTATACACCTAAATCTACTTTCTATCTTTGCCTTTATTTGTTGTGTCATAAATTGCTTATCTCCCATCCAAACTAAACCGTTTATTGGGATAGCATCTTTTCCTTTTGTAAACTTTGAAGGGAACAAATTAAATTTATCTTGACTATTCAAAGATAAAAACGCCATTTCTATACCAAATTGAATACTTGGGAATTCGGTAAGCTCATTCAGTAAACTATTAAGACCTTTTGAAATATTTTCACAAACCCATTTTAACTTGTCTTCAAAATCTGGTCTATCATCAATGCTTAATCCTCTAAAAACACCACATTCTCCTACACCTTGTTTAGCACCATCGTTAATTATAATAAACCACGTTTCTTTTGTAGTAAGCACACCTCTTGAGGTTCCGCTTGCTTGTTTAAATTGAAGTCTATATTGTTGGTAAGTTGCTGTCATTTACAATTCAAAAATAGGTATTTATTTTTTGATGAATTAGAAAATTTTTGACTGAAAAAGAGAACAGTTTTAGTTAGTTATGCTTACTTGGTTAGTATATGAAGAGTAGCGACCGAAGGGGAGCTATGATTTCATATTCATTGTTGGCAGTAGTTATTTTTCTATTTTCGATTTCGTTTATTCCTTCAAGCAGGGCAACTTATATTATAATTCGAATTTATTCTGATAGATTAAGTTGCCATGAAATACCATATTTATCTTCACACCATCCGAATTTTTTACCAAAGCCGTAATCCCCAGAATCGTAGTTATCTAGAGGAACCATAATCTGACCGCCATTTGAAGAAAGTTTTTCGAATAAAGTTTGTATCTCATTTTCAGAGTTACATTCAACGAACAGTGATACTCCTGGTGTAAATGACCAAGCGTGATTAAAATTACTTTCGGAAACCATGTACTCTGTACCATTTAATGTAAATACTCCATATTTGATAAGCTGCGGTGTTCCCCCGGCCTCACCTTCTACGTATTTTGATATGCTTTTAATTTCCGAATTCGGAAAAATAGAAGTGTAAAAATTTATTGCTTCTTCTGCCTTTCCACATTGGTCACCCACAAATGTTAGAAATGTTGTTGTTTTCATTTTTTTGAAATTTGAGTTTAAATCCAAAATTATCAATTAGATAATTAACCTGCTTCTCGAAAATTGCTGTCATAAACAGCTCAAAAATAAGTATTTATTTTTTGATGAATATAAAAAAACGGATTGAAAAAGGGAGGCTTTTTTGGTAGTTACGCTTATCGGTCTCGTATAACCGTCAGTTACGGGTTTAAATTTACTAATTTTCGGTTAAGCACTGACGCTCGCAATTCCGAGTGGATTCGGACGTAGTCGAATCCGCCGTAATTGCGGTTATACAATGTTAGTGATGGTTTTTTATCCACCAACATTATCTGTCCAGTTAATCAGTCCGTCTGCGTATTAATTATGTCGACTAGCAACGAACGTCTATACTTTTCCTCAATTTATCAAATCATGGTCAAGTCCGAAATCGGTGTGATTTTTTATCTGCGATATAAACCAAACTTCACTAAACTCCACAAAACAAATAGTCCGATT
Source organism: uncultured Flavobacteriaceae bacterium (assembly GCA_964418645.1). Classification (GTDB taxonomy): domain Bacteria; phylum Bacteroidota; class Bacteroidia; order Flavobacteriales; family Flavobacteriaceae; genus JAADHG01. The sequence continues at coordinate 23,805 of CAYQME010000016.1, read as the reverse complement.
AGTCCAACTGAAACATTACCGAGCAACACTCCAACCAACAGAACTAAACTAAGAAATAGAGCAATGGATTTAATAGTCCGACTGGATTTTTCTGATCCAACTGATTGCTTGTTGTTTAATAATTGATTCAAGTATATTTCATCAGACTTCTTTAAATAAAAGTCCATCTCGCCTTGGTCAAATCCGTTTTTCTCCATTTCCCTAATCATTTCATTTTTGCCGAGTCCTTTTTCTCTTAGTGAAATGCTGAAGTCGAGTTTATTCATGGATTTTTAATTGCTAATAATGTTAAGATATTATTTGTTTCAATACTCAATCAAGTTGAGCACAGGTACAATTATATCGAACGATAAGCGAAGTTCGTTTTTTCTTGCTAAAAAGGCAAGGTATAGAAATATTAAAAGCCTAAAACATATTAAGTTTTGTATACAACTATAACTCAATTGAAGCTCCTATTTCTAAAAGCATGAGGTCCTTTTCTTTTTCAAAGAATTTTCGTTTAGCATCGTCATGATTAATTTCTATATAGCCAAAAGTATCGTAGTGGTAACCTAAAATTTTGTCGCATGAAACAAAATCGGCAGCAACAATGGCATCATCAATACCCATTGTAAAATTATCGCCAATAGGTAAAATTGCTAAATCTAACTTAGTTTGCAAAGGAATCAATTTCATATCGTAAGTCAGTGCTGTATCGCCTGCGATATAAATATTTTTATGTTCACCTTCTATTACAAATCCTCCGGGTTGACCACCATAACTGCCGTCAGCAAATGAAGAGGTATGAATTGCATTTACATATTTTACACGACCAAATTTAAATGCCCAACTGCCTCCATGATTCATTGGGTGTCCTTTAATATCTTTGGCTTGGAAATATGACACAATCTCAAAATTTGAAATAACAGTAGCTCCAGTATGCTTCGCAATATATTCTACATCCAACACATGATCTTGGTGTGCATGTGTCACTAAAATATAATCAGCTTTTAGTGAGTGTATATCTATATGTGATGCTTTTGGGTTACCTGAAATAAAAGGATCGATAAGTAAAAAAGTATCCTCTATTTGAATTTGAAGGCTTGCATGCCCTAGAAAAGTAATTTTCATTTTTAGACAAATTTATGTGTCCCATAAATTACAAAAAACTTGTGATATCATTGCTTTAAGTACTTAAATATAAAATCACGTCAATTCGAGTGAATTTTATGATTGAAATGAGTAAAATTTGTATCGAGAATAAGAATTTTAGATTCTAAAATAGTTCTCGATACGATTTTTTGATAAAAAATCACTCGAACTGACATTGTAAAATAAATTCGTTACTAATGGATAACTATTTATATAATATTAAAAATATACCCAAGACCTAATAACACCGCCAATGCAAAAGTTGATAAGGCTAATACTTTTAATTCAGGATCTAATAGTTTAGCTTCAGTTGTTTTTAAAACCCTAAACAGATGTTTTATTAACGGAATATAAACGATAACAAATACTAAATTATAAGGTGATCTGTAATATAATATTCCAAATAAAAGGGAAAGTATTATTGCCGTTATTATTAGAAAAGAATGATATCGTTTCGCGTTCTTTAGTCCTAATTTTACAGCTACGGTAATTTTGTTAGCGGCTTTATCTGATACAATATCACGCATATTATTTAAATTTAATACGCCTGCACTTAGCAAACCAATAGCAGATGCAGGAAGTAGTATTACATGATCTAATCGTCTCGCATATAAAAAATAGGTGCCCAAGACGCTTAAAAGCCCAAAGAATATAAACACCACAATATCTCCAAGTGCTCTATATCCATAGGCGCCTTCACCAACGGTGTATCGTATGGCTACAAAAATGCATACTAATCCAAGAATAAAAAATGAAATTGAATACAAAAATTTATGGGTTCCAAAGGCGCTAAGAATTAACAGGAACACAAATAAAATTACAATTAATATATTGGTCTTTATAGCTGCAATCATTTGCTCTGGGGAAATATCTCCTCTTTGTAATGCACGTTCAGGACCTATTCTATCTTCGTTATCAGTCCCTTTAACACCATCACCATAATCGTTAGCCAAATTTGATAAAACCTGCAAGCTTATGGTTACCAAAATAGCAAATACAAATATTAGCACATTAAAGAATCCATTGTAATAAGCAAAACAACTTCCTACAATAATTCCAGAAACAGAAAGCGGCAAGGTACGTAACCTAAAGGCCGAGATCCAAGGTTTTATTTCATCCATTAATAACAATTAACACTAATTCCTTACGGAATCCATTTTTTATCAAAATTTGGTTTTCGCTTTTCTAAAAAGGCATCACGTCCTTCTTTGGCTTCATCTGTCATATATGCTAAACGTGTAGCTTCACCTGCAAATACTTGCTGGCCAACCATACCATCATCCGTTAAATTCATAGCGAATTTTAGCATCTTAATTGAGGTTGGTGATTTTGCTAATATTTCTTGAGCCCACTCATATGCTGTATCTTCCAATTGTTCGTGCGGAATTACAGCATTGACCATGCCCATATCGTAAGCCTCTTGTGCTGAATAATTTCGTCCCAAGAAAAAGATTTCTCGTGCTTTTTTTTGTCCCACCATTTTTGCTAAATACGCCGATCCGTAACCGCCATCAAAACTCGTTACATCAGCATCAGTTTGTTTAAAAATAGCATGTTCCTTACTTGCTAAAGTTAAATCACAAACCACATGCAAACTATGACCGCCACCTACGGCCCAACCTGGAACCACTGCAATTACTGCTTTTGGCATAAACCGTATCAATCGTTGGACCTCTAAAATATTTAAACGATGATACCCATCTTCTCCAACATATCCTTGATAGCCTCTCGCTTTTTGGTCGCCTCCACTACAAAACGAATACACTCCATCTTTAGTAGAAGGACCTTCCGCACTTAATAAGACTACGCCAATAGAAGTGTCTTCTTGAGCATCATAAAAAGCATCATACAATTCCTTGGTAGTTTTAGGTCGAAAAGCATTTCTAACGTTTGGTCTATTAAATGCAATTCTTGCAACACCATTACACTTTTTATAGGTAATATCTTCAAATTCTTTGGCTATAACCCAGTCAATGTGATTCATTTGCTTTCAAATTTTCAGTGTAAAAATACGTATATAAAAAATATTATTATTCACTTTTTCTATTATAATTATTACTAACTTGTCTTTTTTTAAATCCCTACTATAATGTCAATAAAAAATACTGCTTTGGCAGAAAAAGCTAATAGTGTTTACAATTTAAAATCTGGAGATTTATATTTTTTTAATGATTATTTTATTTCAGAAATAAATGAAGGTGTTAATATTTCTCAGACTGAAGTGATTGAAGTCATTAATTTGGTTCACAAGCATTTTGGCTTTAATAAACCTTATGGGCTTATAAGTCACCATTTAAAACCGTATTCTATTGATCTTATTGATATTTTGCCATTAAAAAATGAGTTTCAATTTTTATTTTTTAATGCTGTCGTCGCTTATTCAGATATTACTTTGAAAAATTTTGAAATAGAAAAACAAATGCTTGGATTTAAAGGAAAAATATTTCGTAATATGGAAGCTGCTGTTAATTGGACTAGTAGAATGATAAAAAAAGCAAAATCGGCTAACGTAGGTAATTCATATTTAAGCTAAACGAATACCATCATTATCTATTAAAATTAAGTGTTGTTTATAAAGATTCCCAACAGCTTTTTTAAAACTTTTCTTGCTCATTTGCATTTCGGCTTTAATTTGTTCTGGAGTTGATTTATCATTTAAAGGAATAAATCCACTATTATCTTCAAGTACTTCTAAAATATGTTGCGCATTAGGTTCAATATTTCTGTATCCTACTTGACCTAATGAAATATCGAGCTTGTTATCAGGGCGTATTTTTTTAACAATCCCTTTTAATCGATCGCCAATACTAAGGTCTTTAAAAATTTCATCATTAAAAATAAGTCCCAAATATTTTTTATTTACAATAACATTCATACCCTTTTCTGAAGGATGAGACACTATTAAATCAACCTCATCAAATTGGTTTACAGCAAGTTTTTTATTATCTAAAAATCGATTGGTTTTACTTGAAGCAACTAACCTATTAGTTTCTTCATCCAAATAGCAATGCACTAAATACCAACCGCCTTTTTTCATTTTAAAGGCCTGTTCTTTAAAAGGACAAAATAGCTCTTTTACCATTCCCCAATCTAAAAAAGCACCATGTTTGGTAACTTCATTACAGCGTAACACAGCAAAATCACCTCTTTTCACATAAGGTTTATCTGTTACAGCCACTAGCCGTTCTTCGTTATCTAAATACACAAAAACCTCTAATTTATCCCAAATCTTAAATTCTTTTGGAATATATCTTTTTGGCAATAAAACTTCATTATCCTCTTCATCACTCAAAAACAAGCCTGGATCTCTCTCTCTAAGTATTGTTAGGGTATTATATTCTCCAATGTGTATCATGCTGCAAAGATAATGATATTAAAATCACAAACTAAAAACTAAAACTACCTTATTTAATATTTTGAAAATATTTGAGAAGTACTTCATCATTCACTTCTCGGGGCGTGAAAATTTCAAGAAGCTTTGGCTGAGAACTCTTTTTGTAAAATGAAGTTGTTTGAATTTCAATTTCCTCAAGATTTTTAGCCTCCAAATACTCAAAACCATACATTGCACAAAGTTGCTTTGCTGAAAGCTGATGTTTGGTTTCAAAATAGGTATCAAAATTATCAGTATTCTTATGTCCTGGAAGGATTCTAAAAATTCCTCCTCCTCCATTATTGATTACAATAATTCTAAAACCACTTGGAATATAATTGTTCCATAACGCATTACTATCGTAAAAAAAACTCAATTCTCCAGTTACAAAAACAGTTTGTGTTTTTGTAACTGAAGCAGCTCCAATAGCTGTAGAAGCACTGCCATCTATACCGCTTGTGCCTCTGTTGCAAAATATTTTCAGTGATTTGTTTACATCAAATAATTGTGAATACCGCACTGTAGAACTATTTCCAAGTTGTAGCATACAATGCTCTGGGATTGATTTTAAAATAGTATCAAACACTTTTAAATCTGAATATGAAATAGTCTTTAAATACTTTTTATGACGCCTCGCTCTAGCTTGCTTTACATGTTGCCAGTTATTTTGATAGTCGCTTTGGGTAGAATTATAGTTCTCAAAAAAAGATTCAAAAAAAGAATTAACTGAATATTTAAAGTGCTTATTCAAACAGAAAAATGTATCGTTTGCTTTTTTAGAATCAATATGCCAATGGTGTTTTGGTTGATAGTCTCGTAAAAATGCTTTTACTTTTTTAGACACAACCATACCTCCAAAAGTCAATACTATTTCAGGTTGCAATTGTTCAAAATCTGATTGCTCGAGAGGCGCAATAATTTTATCGATGCTTGGGAAAAAGTTGTTGTGATGTAAATTGGATGTCGTTTCGGTAAATACAATTACACTTTCATCCTCAGCTAGTTTATCTAAATACTTTTGTTCAATAGTATTTGGCGCATTTACACCTACAAGCACCAGTTTTCGTTTTGCGCTGTTCCAAAGCGAATGATAGTTACTTAAATCTTCAATACTTTCAACAGTTTCATGAGCTTCAACAAGTTTTGGAAATATCGAAAATTCATCAATCCTATTATACAAAGGCTCACTAAAAGGAATATTGATATGTACCGGTCCAGATTGTAAAATTGCCGCATTTAATGCTTTGTTTATTTCTGTTTCGTTTGATTTTTGTTCGTCTTCATTTAAACATGCCGAATATAAAATATGATTCGCAAAAACAGCTTCTTGATTTATGGTTTGCCCATCTCCTATTCCAACCAAATACTTTGGTCTATCTGCCGATAAAACCACTAGCGGAATATCACTGTAAAACGCTTCAGCAATGGCTGGATAGTAATTAAGCATTGCACTTCCAGAAGTACATACTAATGCTACAGGCTCTTGCAATTGTTGTGCTATTCCTAATCCAAAAAACGCAGCACATCGTTCATCTACAATGCTATAACACTTAAAATAAGATTGACCAGTAAACCCAATAGTTAATGGTGCATTTCTACTGCCTGGAGAAATAATAATATGCTTAATGGCTTTGGCGTTACATAGCTGAATAACGGTTTGTGCAAGAGGGCTTTTTGGTAATTTCATTTGATATATAAAGGTGCTCAAATGTAACAATAAAAATTAGGTTACAAATCTGTATTGCCAGACAAAACACTTTTTATTGTTTCTGCTTTCTTAACGGTTTCTAGCCATTCATTTTCAGGATTAGAATCCTTGGTAATACCTCCACCAATATACAATATAGCTTTAGATTCTTGTAGCTGCATGCATCGTAAGTTCACAAAAAGATGGGACGAGCGCTTATTAAATCCGTTGGCTTTATTCGCAGTATTAAGCCTACCAGAACGTGGTTGCATTTTGGTTTCTTTATTGAGTTCTCCTAAAAAACCTGTGTAAAATTCACGATTATAATGCTCATTATCTAATATAAACTGCATGGCATCAACTTTTGGTAATCCGCAAATTGCAGGTGTAGGATGCATGGTGAAAATTAGTTTTTGTAAATTTTTTGAAGATTCTTTCAAAAGTCCAGAAATATCAGTTTTTAAATGCAATACCTGTCCCGCTTTTACTGTTTTTACTTCGGAACATTCCAAATTGCTCAAATGGGATTTTAAATTATCAATCACATAATCTGTTACTAATTGTTGTTCCTCCTTTTCTTTATCATCCCAAACTACATTTAGTGTTCCTAAATATTCTTGTGTACCTGCTAACGCCATGCTTGAAAATCTATTTTGTTCTACTTCAAGCAGGGTTTCTGGAGTTGCTCCTAACCACAACCCAACATTTGGGTGATACCAACAATACACAAATGCAGAGTTATGGCTATTCAACAATCTCTTAAATAATTCTATAGGATCTATTTTATTTGAAAGTGTAAT
>CAYQME010000016.1:4597-16714 GCA_964418645.1 uncultured Flavobacteriaceae bacterium | reverse complement strand
TTGTCTTTTTGTAGTATTGCCTTTATCTCAAAGGTATTGGGTTTACTATAGACTACAAACGGAAGCCCTTTTTCGTAATGAGTTGATATATAACTGAAAAAATCTTTAGAGGTCATGTGCTCTATTTGGATTTAGGTAATGAGACTGTAGTAAGTTTACAAAGCGATATTAAATTATTATCATCATCGGTGATTTTAATTTCTAAAAGCTGTGTTGTCTTTCCTTTATGAATAAATGTAGATTTGGCATAAATATTTCCCTTTCTAACACTCTTTAAATGATTTGCCGAAATCTCTATGCCTCTTACAAAAACATTATCTAAATCTAAAAACATATGTGCTGCAAAACTTCCTGTAGTTTCGGCTAAAGCAACAGTTGCTCCTCCGTGAAGTATACCATCTGGCTGATGTACTCTGGAGTTAACCGGCATTTTTGTGACTACAAAATCCTCCCCAAAATCAATAAATTCTATGTTTAATGTTTCCATTAATGTATTTTTACAAACCGCATTAGCTTGTACCAAAGCATCTTCTTTAGATAATTGCATATAATAACTTATTTTTATTCTCTTATTGTGTAAAAATACAAAACCAAGCTGTAAAATGAATTCCACCGAAAAAGAAATATCATATCAAACTACAAATTCATACTCTACTTTAAATACACTTACGCAACACACTAAAAATGTGTGGTTTGTATGTCACGGAATGGGTTATTTGAGTCGTTATTTTATAAAATATTTCGAAGCATTAGATGCAGATGAAAACTATATTATTGCGCCACAAGCACAAAGCAAGTATTATATACCACCCAAATTTAAACATGTTGGCTCTAGTTGGCTAACCAAAGAAAATACGATTCAAGAAACTGAAAACGTGATGCGTAACTTTGACGCTGTTTTGGATGCTGAAAACATTCCTAGCAACGTCAATCTTATTGTTATTGGCTATTCGCAAGGCGTGAGTGTTGCGATGCGTTATGTGGCTAAACGACAGTTACAGTGTCACCAAATGGTATTGATGTCTGGAGGTATTCCTAAAGAATTAACTGCTGAAGACTTTGCTTTTTTAAAAGCTAAAATTACTTTAATATATGGCACTCAAGATGAGTATATGAATGAAGAGCGCATGCAATACGAACAGCAACGGGTACAAGAATTGTTTGGTAGCGACGTCACTATTATACCATTTAAAGGTGCACATATAGTGAATGTAGAATTGATAAATAATTTAGTATAAACGATACGTCATTGCGAGACTTTTTAAAAAAGTCGTGGCAATCTCATTAATCCGAAAAAATATAGTTTCAATTAAAAAGACTCCCTCTTTCGTGGAAAATAAATATGAACGCACCAACACTAGAAAACCAACGTATAAAACTATCACTGCTAGACCTAAGCAACTATGAACATTTAATAGATATTGCAAGTCAGCACAATTTAGTACAATACTCCCCTAGTAATATTGCGACGCCTGACGCTTTAAAGGATTATGTACAAACAGCTGTTGATGGCTATTACCACAAAACTACAATCCCTTTTATTGTTTATGATAAACAACTCAAAGCCTATTCTGGTTGTACACGTTTTATGAATATTGATTGGAAAAATAAAGTGTTAGAAATTGGGGCAACTTGGATTGGCAAAGAGTTTCATGGTACAGGCTTAAATAAAAACAAGAAGTTCCTTATGTTACAATATGCTTTTGATACTTTAGGATTTGAAAAAGTTGAGTTTCGTATTGATGAACGCAATACAGCGTCTCGTAAAGCTGTAGAAAAAATAGGTGCTACTCTTGAAGGTACTTTACGTAAAAATGTGTATTTGCTAGATGGTTTTAAACGCAATACTTGCTGTTATGGTATTTTAATAGAAGAATGGCACGACATTAAAACCTCAATTTTTAAAGGATTTTAGGGGTTACGATTATTGGGTAAGATATGGTTCTGTTTTAATAAACTATATCAACCCATAAGCGAAGTTAGCTTTTTACAGACTTGTAATAAACTACTTACACATAAAGTTAGAAAGAGTTATTAACAGGTTACGTCATTACGAGGAGTCCCGTTAACTATCGGGATGACGTGGTAATCTTATTAATTGAACTCGCATCATGAGATTGCTTCACTGTGTTCGCAATGACGAAATCAAGAAACAGATTGCCACATCACACTAAAAGTGTGACTCGCAATGACGTAAACAAAAATATATTTAGCCTTTTTGTAATTGTATAATGCACTCTAATTTTTGTGTGACTTCATACACTGAAAAACTTCTTGCAAAGCGGTAGGATTCTTTCTTATTTACTAAAATTATAACAACAGGTACCGTAAATACCAAATGTTGTGCAGCAAATTCCATTTGTCTATTGGTTTTAATAACTTGTATAATTACTTTAGGGAAATTTGAGCTTACCTCATCAAGCAATTTAGGTTTAAGTGCTTGACATACACTACATACTTCTCCAGAAAAAAATAATAATTCTATCATTTTTAAATACTAAAAAAATTTGAAATCTGCTTATTTTAGTTGGTTATTAACCACTATATTAGATTTTTCGTCGTTATCTCCCTTGTAAATAAATATCATGTTATGATAAAAATGCATTGAGATTATTTTTTTATCAAAATAGTTTTGTTTGTAATTAGGGATAATAAATTCTTGATTATTTAAGGCATCAGTTAAGCTCTTAAAAAAATTCATCATTGTTTTAGGGTTATTTAAATCCTCACTATCTCCTCCATATTTTTCCCAATACGATGTTTGTGTATCTTCAATAGCATAAATACCACCATCTTTTAGCTTTGGAAATAAAAGTTTAAAGGTTTCAATAACATGCTCATTAATGTGGCTACCATCATCAATAATAAGATCAATTTCTCCAATCTCTTTAACTACCTCATCTAAAAAAGCTTCATCTACCTGGCTCCCTCTAAATATCTTTATTCTGTCTTCTTGAAGCGGTGATTTATCGTAAATATCAATAGAAAATATTTTACCAAAAGGGAAATACTTTTTCCACATTCGTAAAGACTTTCCGCCTTTTAATGGCTTTTTATAGCCTCCAACACCTATTTCAAGCATGTTAATTTCTTTGGCTCTAAAGCTTTCAAAGTGTGAGCTATAATGTTGTGTGTAAAAATGCTTTCCTATTTTATCAGTACCATATATTTTTCCTAATTTGTCTAAGTTATTCTCGTTGGAAGTGTTTACTCGAGAATCGTTATAACTGCTTTTTAATTTATGTACTAATTTTTTAAAAGGATTAACTTTTAATCTTTGATTTGACATTTTATATTATTTAATTTATGTGTAATTGGTTAAAGCGCCTTTGAAAAGTGCAAGATAATTTTTAAAATTTTGCAACCTATAATTTACACCTGAAATACTCTAAAAATTATTAACAATTAGCTTTTTAAAAAAGAGATGAGACGTTCTTTTATATAGTAATTTCAACCTGCAACACCGCTTATACCTAAACTCTGGTATGGCGCCATCAAAGTCTTCAATAACATCAGTTAAAAGTATGAATGTGGTTTGGTTTTTAATTTATCGTCTAACTTCCGCTAAACGGTGTCCCAAATATACCAACTGCAAGTTCTGCCCAAACAAGCAAGAGGACTAGCAGAAGAGCAGCACAAATAACAACGCGATACTCAATTTTGGATACCTTCCTAATTACAAAGTCGCACATTATACCAGTACCTAGTAATAGAGTTCCAGCGACAACAAAATCTAGCAGGTTCCAATTGACTTCATCTGTAAACTGCATTGCAATCAATGGTATGAGCAATAGTATTGCTGTAATGAGTACAATTATGTTAAGTCTTTTGTTTTTCATAATTATAGTTGTTACATTTTATTCTCAAATCTTAATGGTTCATCCATGACTCGAACATTTCCATGAGGTCACCCACCGCTAAAGTTCCCCAAAGTATAACAATACCAACAATAATTTTTATTGCTATTGGAATCGAGAAACCAAATTTAACTTTAAGAAATTTGTTTGTGAAAGGCAAATAAATCAAAGCAATTAACATATAAAACAAACCCGGAACCGGATGTATAAAAATCAAATTTAAAATTCCTAGCACAAAAAAAAGAATAGCAAATATCCAACTAATCGCGTAGTGGGCAAGTTCTTTGTCATAAGTATTTTTATTACTCATCCTTATAATGCTTTCCTAAAGATACGCAATGTCTTGCTCATTTTTTTGTTTTTTTGTCAAAACATGATAAACAAAATTAGTTCTTAATACCTAAATATCAAAGGATTAAAAGGTTATTTGCAAACAATCTAATTGTTTAAAAATGCCGTAAGCCTTTCTTTTATAAAATAACTCCAACCTGCAACGCCGCTTTCATATCTAAATTCAGGAATACTGTCATCAAAATCTTCTACTATTCTTGTTGAGAGCACAAGTTTTGTTTGAGTATCACGTTTAAATAACTCAAAAGTGACAAAAGAGTCGCCTTTAAAACCTTTATACTTCCAGTTAGTTACAATCTTTTTATTCGTAATTACTTCGGTGACTTCCCAAAGGTGCAAGAAATCCCTACTTGGTGCTTTTACATTAAATTGGTTTTTAAAACCTACTTCAGCTTTAAAGTCTGGAATATTGTCAAAAAACCATTGTGTCATTTGGTCAAGTTCAGTAATGGCTTTCCAAACTTTATTTATTGGGTTATCAAAAAGTTGTTCAACAATAATTGGTGGGTCTGTGATTTTCATTATAAATCCTTTTGATAACGTTGTACCATCTCTTCCTGCGTTTCGAGAGCTTCATTACCTCCTATTTGATCTTTTAGCATTTGTCCCATTGTTGGTAGTTTGCTACGTTCAATTTTAGAATCTTCATGCCATAATTTAGACCTCATTAGTGCTTTGGCACAATGTAAGAACATCTCTTTTACAGTAATTACGATACAGGCTTTTGGAGGATTACTCTCAGAGGAAAACATCTCTAAATATTTTGAATCCGTGGAAATATAAGCACTACCATTAACACGTAAGGTTTCATCAATACCAGGAATTAAAAACAATGTCCCAATTTGTGCTGTTTCTATAATATTGATGAAGCTATCAACTCGATTATTTCCTTTAGCGTCTGGGATAACTATAGTAGTATCATCAAGTACTTTTACAAAACCAATTTGACCGCCTCTTGGCGAAGCATCCATTTTCCCAGACTTACTTGCTGTAGAAATAACTAAAAAAGAAGATTTTTCAATAAAATTAATAGCATGCTTACCTAAGCTTTGAAACACTTTAACCTTTGCTCTACCTCTAGGGTAATCATACAATGCTCTAAGTTGTGTGGTGTTTTCTATTTTCATCTAATTAATTAACTAGCTTTTCTATAATATTTCTTGTTGGCAAAATTGCATTAGTAAATTCAATACTTGGTCCTGCTACCCAAACAGTTTTGTAGGTTGCTTTTGTAGCCGCATTTTTAGTGGCATTCATACCAATTGAAAAGCGAATCATTTTTACCCACTTTTTGAGTTTCTTATTTTTATTTAATACCGATTCTATCCATGTTTGTTTAGTGCCTATTTTTTGTACATATGGTGTATTGATTACTGTACAAGGTGTTCCTGAAATACGCTCCGTCATTATAATATCATCAGCTCCATAATCTACACAAGCTTGTTTGTACTCCTTAGTAACATTAGCCTCAACAGATGCAATAAACGGGCTTCCAACCGAAACCCCTTCGGCACCATAACTTAGCATCTTATCAATATCTGCCTTTTGGCCAACACCACCTGCTGAAATTACTGGAATATTACAATGGGTAACTAATTCTTTAATTAATTCTTCAGGAGTCATATTTCCTCGGTGTCCGCCAGCTTCATTATTTACCGCAATAATAGCATCTCCACCTAAGCTTTCTACTTTTTGAGCAAACTTTAAATCTACAACATCGCAAAAGACTTTGATACCAACAGCATGTGCTTGTTTAATGGTTTCTTCAGGGCTTCCTAAAGAGGTAATAATAAAATCGCAGCCTTCCTCACAAATCACTTCTAATTGTCCTTTATACTTGATGTTAGATTTATTTACAATAAGGTTAAACCCAAATGAGCCTCCTTCAACCTTTGCTGCTTTTAATTCTTTTATAGCTGCACGCAACTCATCTAAGGTTCTATAGTTAAGTGCCGGAATGCAACCTGCAATACCGCCTTTCATAGCTTCAATAACCATAGCTGTGTTAGATACCAAAAACATTGGTGCTTGTATTATAGGATATTTAATAATTAGGAGTTGTGTGAGTTTTGTCATGGTTTTGTCATTCCTGCCTTTCGTCTTCGCTCAAGATAAACTTCGGCAGGAATCTTTTTAAATAAACAATCATTATAAATTAATACTTCTACTCTAATATTTGAAGTACATGCCAAATATAATTATAATTATGCATGCATAACATATCGCATCCTATAAATTAAATAACAAAAAAAAAGCGTAATCATTAGTTTGATTACGCTTTTTAAAATGAATGTTAAAATAATTTATTTTACTTCTTCAAAGTCTATTCTTCGACTGCGCTCAGGACAAGCTACTTGACTTCTTCGAAGTCTACGTCTTCTACATCGCTTTCTTCAGTAGTATCGCTTCCTGCATCAGCATCTGGTGCAGCTTCGCCTTGTTGAGCATCAGCTTGTGCTTTGTACATTTCTTCACTCGCTACTTTCCAAGCTTCATTTATTTTTTCTAAAGCTGGGTCAATAATGGCTACATCTTTAGTTTCATAAGCTTTTTTAAGTTCTTCTAAAGCTGCTTCAATTGGTTGTTTTTTATCATCAGATAATTTATCACCAAACTCTTTTAGCTGACTCTCTGTTTGGAAAATCATAGCATCGGCAGCATTCAATTTTTCTGCTGTTTCTTTTGCTTTAGCATCAGCTTCTGCATTAGCTTCAGCATCTTGTTTCATTTTTTCAATTTCAGCATCTGTTAAACCTGAAGAGGCTTCAATACGTATGTCTTGTGTTTTATTAGTTGCTTTATCTGTTGCTGTAACGTGTATGATTCCGTTAGCATCAATATCAAAAGTTACTTCAATTTGTGGTGTACCTCTTCTTGCTGGTGGAATACCATCTAAATGAAAACGACCAATTGTATTATTATCTGCAGCCATTGGACGCTCTCCTTGTAATACATGAATTTCTACAGAAGGCTGATTGTCGGCAGCTGTTGAGAATACTTGAGATTTCTTTGTTGGGATTGTTGTATTAGCATCTATAAGCTTAGTCATTACATTACCCATAGTTTCAATACCTAACGATAATGGCGTAACATCTAATAACAATACATCTTTTACATCACCAGTTAAAACACCACCTTGAATCCCTGCTCCTAGTGAAACTACTTCATCAGGGTTAACACCTTTACTTGGTACTTTTCCGAAGAATTTTTCAACAGCTTCTTGTACTGCTGGAATACGTGTAGACCCACCTACTAATATCACTTCGTTAATATCATTTTTAGATAATCCCGCTGCTTTTAAAGCCGAAGCACATGGCTCAATTGTACGTTTTACCAAATCGTCAATTAATTGCTCAAATTTTGCTTTTGCAAGTGTTCTTACCAAGTGTTTTGGTCCACTTGCAGTAGCTGTAATGTATGGCAAATTAATTTCTGTTTGTGCTGAAGATGATAACTCAATCTTCGCTTTTTCGGCAGCTTCTTTTAACCGTTGCAAAGACATTGGATCTTTACGTAAGTCCATATCCTCTTCAGTCTTAAATTCATCGGCTAACCAATTGATAATTTTTTCATCTACATCGTCACCACCTAAATGTGTATCTCCATCAGTTGACAAAACTTCAAAAACGCCATCTCCAAGTTCTAAGATAGATACATCGTGTGTTCCTCCACCAAAATCGAATACTACTATTTTTTGATCTGTACCTTTTTTATCCATTCCGTAAGCCAATGCTGCTGCAGTTGGTTCGTTAATAATTCTACGAACTTTTAAACCTGCAATTTCACCTGCTTCTTTAGTGGCTTGACGTTGTGCATCGTTAAAATATGCAGGCACAGTAATTACTGCTTCAGTTACATCTTGCCCTAAATAATCTTCGGCAGTTTTTTTCATTTTTTGAAGTACCATTGCTGATAATTCTTGTGGTGTGTATAAACGACCATCAATATCTACTCGTGGTGTGTCGTTATCGCCTTTTACTACTTTATATGGTACACGTTCTATTTCCTTTTTAGATTCTGAGAATTTGTTTCCCATAAAACGCTTAATTGAATACACCGTTTTTGTTGGGTTTGTCACAGCTTGTCTCTTTGCTGGGTCACCAACTTTTATTTCACCGCCTTCAACAAAAGCAATTACTGATGGTGTAGTACGTTTACCTTCTGCGTTTGGGATTACAACTGGCTCATTACCTTCCATTACCGAAACACATGAGTTTGTTGTTCCTAAATCGATTCCAATAATTTTACTCATAACTTTATTTATTCTTTAATTGTGTTCTGTTTTATTTTAAATACATCTTGATATAGTCAATCTTTATGCCATGGCAAAAAATATGACATGATGTCAGACGAAAATTTCGTAAAACATATTTATCTAAATATCACTTTGGTATATGATTTGATATATGACAATAAAACTATATTTATATGAAACGTATATTATCCTTAATTTCAGTATTTGCTTTATTATTAACATCTTGTGAAGGCGATCCAGGACCTCCAGGATTTGATGGGTTGGATGGATTAGATGGCGAAATTATAGCTTCATCTGCTTTTGAAATTGAAATTGATTTTAATACCGCCAACAATTTTGAATTTATTGAACCTTACGGATTTACCGTATTACCATCAGATGTAACTTTAGTTTACATTTTATGGGACACATCTAACGAACAAGATATATGGCGTTTAATGCCACAAACGGTTACATTTGATGATGGCAGTCTTGTTTACAACTTCGATTTTACTCAAGAAGACGTTCGTTTATTTTTAGATGGTACTACAGATTTCAATATTTTAGATAATGTTTGGACACAAGGTCAAGTTTTTAGAGTGGTTGTTATACCTGCTGATAATATTGATGGTATTGATGTATCAAATATTAATGCTGTGTTAAATGCAAATAACATTCAAAGTATTGATTTTAGATAACAAATCATTCAGGTAAAACTATAAAGTCCAAAAGTATACTTTTGGGCTTTTTTTATGCAAAATAATTAAATCTTGTCTCTACAATTTTAAGCCCACAACGTGTATATTTGTCCAAATACAAAAAAGTATTAGCAAATGGAATGTATCTCGGTTTTTGATATGCTTAAAATAGGAATTGGTCCATCCAGTTCACATACCCTTGGGCCTTGGCGTGCTGCAGAGCGTTGGATTGATGAACTTAAATCTGAAAACCGTTTTGATGTTGTTGAAGCTATTAAAGTAGATTTGTATGGCTCTCTATCCCTAACAGGAAAAGGGCATGCCACAGATTTAGCCATTATGTTAGGACTTACAGGTGCTGATCCAGAAACAATTCCTGTAGCATCGATTGGCAGTATTATTCAGGCTATTCAATCCACTCATCTTTTAAACTTAAATGGAGAGAAGAATATTGCTTTCAATCCAGAAATTGATATCATTTTTGATAAAACATTCCTTCCATTTCATGCTAATGGAATAATGTTTTCAGCAACTATTGATAGCAAAGATTATATGTCTACCTTCTACTCTATTGGTGGTGGCTTTGTTGTAAAGGAAGCATTGACGCATGCCAAAGAAAACTTAAAAATCTATAAAACATTTCCATTTCCAATTGCTAAAGCTTCTGAATTGTCAGCTTATTGTTCTAAAGAAAACAAATCAATCTCTGAAATTGTCTTAGAGAATGAAAAATCTTTACGACAAGAAACAGAAATCGATTTTGAACTTATTCGCATTTGGCATACCATGTTAGAATGTATGTATATAGGTTGTCATACAGAAGGAAAGCTACCAGGAGGATTAAATGTACGTCGCCGTGCTTTTGATATACACCAAAAACTAATTGGAGATGTGCCGTATAATACACCTCAAAAATGGCTTGAAAGTATTAGAGAAACAGAAGTAAAGTTTCGTCAAATATTAAAATGGGTAAGCTGTTTTGCATTGAGTGTTAATGAAGTTAACGCTTCATTAGGTCGTGTAGTTACTGCTCCTACAAACGGAAGTGCTGGAGTTATCCCTTCTGTATTGATGTACTATTTGGTTATAGAGAATCATGAAGCTGGATTTAAAGAAATCAAACGGTTCTTATTGGTTGCTGGAGAAATAGGAAGCATCTTTAAAAAAGGAGCAACAATATCTGCTGCAATGGGAGGTTGTCAAGCAGAAATTGGTGTCTCTTCTGCCATGGCTGCAGGTGCGCTTTGCGAATTATTGGGTGGAAACCCAGAACAAGTTATGATAGCTGCCGAAATCGCTATGGAACATCAT
Source organism: uncultured Flavobacteriaceae bacterium (assembly GCA_964418645.1). Classification (GTDB taxonomy): domain Bacteria; phylum Bacteroidota; class Bacteroidia; order Flavobacteriales; family Flavobacteriaceae; genus JAADHG01. The sequence goes on along the minus strand of CAYQME010000016.1, from coordinate 6,263 downwards.
TTAGGACTAACCTGTGATCCTATTGGTGGTTTGGTACAAGTGCCTTGTATTGAGCGTAATTCTATGGGAGCCATAAAAGCAATAAATGCTGTTGAACTTGCTTTAGATACCGATCCTAAACATGTTAAAGTACCTTTAGATAAAGTTGTAGATACCATGTGGGAAACCGCAAAAGACATGAATAACAAATACAAAGAAACTTCAGAAGGTGGTTTAGCGGTTAGAGTGAGTTTATCTGATTGTTAATCTTCAGACTCATTACACCCAGAACGCTGTCTAGTGTCAATTAAATAGATAATCTTCCATTGCCCATTATCATGAAATAGTTGAAATGAGTTTACACCGCAATGGCTAAAATTACCATTGAACCAAAACTCATATGGTGTCCAAGCATTTGCCATATTACCATCTACTTTAATAATGTAATCCTTTAAACGCTCATCCCATTTTTGACTCACTGGCCGTTTAGCAATGGCTTCAATAAGTTTAGACGAATCATCAGTTCTTAATACATCTTTTCCTTCCTTGTTTTTAAACGCTGTTTGTGTCATGAATTTACCCATCATCACAGTTTTCATCAACGTTGTATCTCCTTTATGAAAACCTTCAAAAAAAGTATCTATAGCAGCTTTTACATTTGCCGTTTCATCAGTTTGAGCATTAACTAAAGTTGTGCATAATATTGCAATTAAAAGTAGAGTATATTTCATTGTCATTAATTTTCTCTAAAATAAGTGTTCGCAAGATATCTAAAAAGATTTAAAGAAAAGTTTAACACTATTATAATCTATACCAATATTTAGTATTTTTACATTCTAAATAATCCAACAATCATGTCTACTGCAAAAAAGGAATATAAAAGAATTACAGTAAAAACATTAGTTGATATGAAAGCTAATGGTGAAAAAATATCGATGCTAACAGCATACGATTACACGATGGCAAAAATAGTAGATGGTGCAGGTATTGATGTTATTCTTGTAGGTGATTCGGCCAGTAATGTGATGGCAGGACATGAAACTACTTTACCTATTACTTTAGACGAAATGATCTATCATGCATCTTCAGTCATACGTGCTATTGATCGTGCTCTTGTAGTTGTAGATTTGCCTTTTGGTAGCTATCAAAGTGATCCTAAAGAAGCGTTACGTTCAGCTATAAGAATTATGAAGGAAAGTGGTGGACATGCCGTAAAGGTTGAAGGTGGAAAAGAAGTTAAAGACTCTATTAAGCGTATTTTAAACGCAGGAATTCCTGTTATCGGACATTTGGGTTTAACACCACAATCTATCTATAAATTTGGGACTTACACAGTTAGAGCTAAAGACGAACAAGAAGCTACACAACTTATTGAAGATGCCAAAATGCTAGAGAAAATTGGCTGCTTTGGTATTGTTCTTGAAAAAATTCCTGCGGCTTTAGCTAAACAAGTTGCTGAAAGTGTAAGTATCCCTATTATAGGTATTGGCGCTGGGAATGGTGTGGATGGTCAAGTACTCGTATTACATGATATGCTAGGAATGACACACGAATTTAACCCTCGCTTTTTGCGTCGTTATATGCATTTATATGAAGATATGACTAAAGCCATTTCGCAATATGTAACAGATGTAAAGAATGTTGATTTCCCAAATAGTGAAGAGCAATATTAATAGTCAATAGTCAA
>CAYQME010000016.1:0-4497 GCA_964418645.1 uncultured Flavobacteriaceae bacterium | reverse complement strand
AATAGTCAATAGTCAAACCTATTATTTTTGAAAGATAAAATTTTATCAAGTAAGAGTAACCTTCAAATTCTCTTTGAGGATAATCACATCATTATTATTAATAAACGCGCCGGAGATATTGTGCAAGGTGATAAAACTGGCGACAAACCTTTAAGTGAAGTTGTAAAAGAATATATTAAAGATAAGTACAATAAACCCGGAAATGTATATCTTGGTGTGGTACATCGCTTAGACAGACCAACAACAGGTATTGTTGTTTTTGCTAAAACCTCAAAAGCCTTAACAAGATTAAATAAATTATTTGCCGAAAAAGATATTAAAAAAACGTATTGGGCTATTGTTGGTCAAAAACCTCCTAAAGAGACAGACACCTTAATACATTGGTTAAAGAAAAATCCTAAGAATAATAAATCAACTGCTTTTACTAAGGAAACAACTGATACTAAAAAAGCGATTCTTCATTATGAAATAATAAAGGCATTAAATCGCTATTATTTACTAGAAGTAAATCTAGAAACCGGACGACATCATCAAATTCGTTCGCAATTGTCTAGTCTTGGATCGCCAATAAAAGGTGATTTAAAATATGGATTTAGTAGAAGTAATCCAGACGCAAGTATTCATTTACATTCACGAAAGCTAGAGTTTGTACATCCTGTAAGCAAAGAAAACATACGAATTATTGCAGCTCCTCCACAAGATGCCATTTGGGAAGCTTGCATCGAATAACTAAAATCAATAAATTAATTTTTTGTAGTTTTAAATCTAATTTTATTTTTAAAATATGAAGCGATTTTTAAAAATTTTAGCCCCTATTATTGTAATCCTATTTATAGGTGGTTGGTGGTTTATTAATAGCCTAAAACCAACTTATAATGGAACTATTGATATAAAAAATATTCAAGATGAAGTTGACGTTTATTATGACACCTACGGAATTCCACACATTTATGCACAGAATGAAAATGATGCTTTTACAGCATTAGGTTACGTACATGCTCAAGACAGATTATGGCAAATGGAATTACTTCGTCGTATTCCAACAGGGAGACTTGCTGAAATTTTTGGCGAAGAACTCGTTAAAACCGATCGTTTGTTTATTAGTTTAGGCATTGATGAAGCTTCAGAAAAAACAATCGCTAAACTTGACACTACAAGCCAAGCTTATCAATTAACAAAAGCATATTTAAAGGGTATCAATCAGTTTATTGAAGAAGGTTCAAAGCCTATAGAGTTTTATTTAACAGGTATCGAAAAACAGCCCTTTACTGTAAAAGATGTACAAAACGTGATGGGTTATATGGCATTTAGCTTTGCTATGGCGCACAAAACCGACCCATTATTAACCAATATTAAAAACAAATTAGGTGAACAGTATTTAACTGATTTAGCAATAGATGCAACTCCAAATTCAGAATTTATTAAAAACTATTCCCAAATAGATTCCTTAACGGTTAGTAATACTCTAATGGCCTTCATTGATGAAGCATTAAGCAATCTCCCAATGTCACAATTTATTGGAAGTAACAGTTGGGTTATTGGACCGCAAAAAACGAGCACAGGTAAAGTGCTGTTTGCTAACGATCCGCATATTGGCTTTTCACAGCCATCTGTTTGGTATGAAGCACATGTACATACACCTAATTACGAAATGTATGGTTATCATTTAGCCGGATCTCCCTTTCCTGTTTTAGGACACAATCGGAAAATTGCCTACGGAATGACAATGTTTGAAAATGATGATATCGATTTTTATTGGGAAGAAAATAATCCTACTGATGCTAATTTATACCAAACAACCGAAGGTTGGAAAGCTTACGATATTAGGACTAAAACTATTAAAGTAAAAGATGGTGACGATGTTACTATCACCGTAAAAACATCACGACATGGACCAATTTTAAATGGTATTGTAAACGAAATTAATTCGGAGCAACCCATAGCAATGTCATGGATTTATACACAACTGGAAGACCATTCATTAGACGCTATTCACAAAATGTCTCATGCAACAAACCAAACCGAGTTTGAGTCGGCTTTACCTCTACTCCACGCTCCCGGCCTCAATATAATGTATGGTGATGCTCAAAATAATATAGGCTGGTACGCTACTGCAAAGCTTTACGAATTACCAAAAGCTTCACATTCCAAATTCATAATGGATGGTACTAATGGTAAAAACGAACGCATCAGATATTTAGATTTTTCGGAAAATCCAAAAGCTATAAATCCGCCTTGGCATTATGTCTATTCGGCAAATAATCAGCCTGATTCGATATCTGGAATGCTTTATCCAGGATATTATTTGTCTGAAAACAGGGCTAAACGCATTGTGCAATTATTGAATCCAAAAAACGATTGGAATAAAACAGATGTCACAAAAATGATTACTGATGTAACCTCATCTGTGAATCCTACAATTACAAAAACCTTGATTTCACAAATTGACCAAAAAGACTTAAACGATAATCAACAAGAAGCACTTAACATCCTTCAAAACTGGAATGGCGACAACCAGTTAGAAGACGTTGCGCCTACTATTTATCATAAGTTTATTTATTTATGTTTAAAAAATACACTTCAAGATGAACTTGGTGATGATATGTTTTCTCAAATTATGAAGACACATCTTATAAAACGTACTATAGCACCTTTATTCTCAAAAGAAAATTCTGTTTGGTTCGATAATATTGAAACTAAAGATAAAAGTGAATCACGAAAAGATATTATTAGACAATCATATCTAGAAGCAATTTCAGCTTTAGAAAAGCAATTAGGTAACAACATATCCCAATGGACCTGGAATAAAGTCCATACACTAGAACACCAACACCCAATAGGAAAAATTGACCTTTTGAGAAAATATTTTAATGTTGGACCTTTTAAAATTAATGGGACTCGAGAAGTTATAAATAATTTAGCATTTTTCTATGATGAAACTGGAGAATACAAAGTCACATCTGGACCTTCAACTCGAAGAATTGTTGATTTTTCTGATATTGAAAATAGTTTGAGTATTCTGCCAACGGGACAATCTGGTAATCCATTTAGTGCACATTATAAAGATCAAGCCGAAATGTATAATAAAGGAGAGTTTAGAAAAATGATAATGAACGAAGAAGAAATTAAATCGACTTCTAAGAATGTTCTTATTATTAAATAAATGGAAAACGACCAAAATATATCGCAATTAATATCTAAACAAAGTAACTTCTTTAAATCACAAGCTACCAAAGATATTAATTTTAGGAAGCAAAGTTTAAAACGTTTAAGAGATGAAGTAATAAAACGTGAAAAAGACATTGTTAATACACTTTATGACGATTTAAAGAAACCTGAATTCGAGTCGGTTTTAACGGAAACCGAAGTTGTAATTGCAGAACTTAATTTAACCATTAAAAATCTAAGTTCTTGGGCAAAACCAAAACGCATTTTCCCCTCGATGCTTAACTTTCCATCAACTGATAAAATACTTTCTGAACCCTATGGAAACGTACTTATAATTGCACCTTGGAATTATCCCTATCAATTAGTATTATCACCTTTAATTGGAGCTATTGCTGCTGGAAATACGGTGGTTTTAAAGCCTAGTGAACTTGCGCCGAAAACTTCAAAAGTTCTTAAAGATATTATTTCAACTGTTTTTGATCCTGAGCACGTTATAGTTGTAGAAGGTGATGCCAAAGTTGCTCAAGAACTCTTGGCTAAACGTTGGGATTATATATTCTTTACAGGCAGTGTTGGCATTGGTAAAATTGTTGCTAAAGCAGCAGCCGAACATTTAACGCCTACAACTTTAGAACTTGGTGGTAAAAACCCTTGTATTATTGATGCTACTGCCAATATAAAATTAACTGCAAAGCGCATAGTTTGGGGAAAATTTTTAAACGCAGGTCAAACCTGTATTGCTCCAGATTATATACTTATTCAAAAGTCAGTTAAGCAACAATTTATTAACGCCATGCAATCTGAAATTGAAGTGGCATTCACCAAAAATCCTGAAGCATCAAATGATCTGGCACGAATAATAAACCTGAGAAATTTTAATCGTTTGGTTTCTATGCTGCAAAATGAAACCATAGCCATTGGTGGAGAAATAAATGCGAACGAGCTTTATATTTCACCAACGTTAATAGATGAACCAAGTTTGGATAGTGAAGTTATGAAAGGTGAAATTTTTGGACCTATTCTTCCAGTTTTGAGTTATGTAAATGAAAATAATATAAACGCTGTAATTTCTAAATACAACAAGCCATTATCACTATATGTATTTAGCACAAATAACACATTTGCTAAAAAAATGATAACATCGCATTCATTTGGAGGTGGCGTAATAAATGATACTACAATACATTTCGCTAACCATAGATTACCTTTTGGTGGTGTTGGTCATAGTGGTAGTGGCGCTTATCATGGAAAGCGATCTTTTGATACATTTTCGCATAAAAAATCGATTGTAAAAAAAGGAAATTGGTTAGATCTTCCGTTGCGTTATGC
>CAYQME010000015.1:7275-43136 GCA_964418645.1 uncultured Flavobacteriaceae bacterium | reverse complement strand
ATGTATTTATAAATTAAAATAAATGTAGATTTTCTATTAGGATTTTTACTTATCTCTTTAAAGTGAAATGACTTTTAAAAATGCGACCATCGGGTAATTTTAAATGAAACCAATAATCGTTTGAAGGTAAGTCTTCGCCCTTAAAAGTACCATCCCAACCCAAACTTTGAGGAGATAATTGTTTTAAAAGTTTGCCATAACGATCAAAAATATAAATGATACTCTCAATTTGAGAACTATGATTTATACCATAAATTTGCCAAGTATCATGAAAGCCATCGCCATTTGGTGTGAAAAACTTTGGAAAACCAATAACAGAAACACTTTCGTTTACAATGCCGCAATTTTTCCTATCCCTCACAAAAACAGTATGAAGACCAGGAGGGACATTTTCGAAGAAGTTGCTGTCTTGGTATGGTCCGTTAATGTTGTTAAGTGCATATTCATAATCGCCTTCGCCAGAAACAATAACTGTTATTGTGTTATTAGAAGATACATCAATGACTTCAATGTTTTCAAATGTTGCGATATTAGATGCAATTACTGTAATATTTCTCGTTTTGTTACAATTATTAGCATTAGTTACAGTTACTGAATATGTTCCAGAAGCATTTATTTGTATGCTTTCTGTAGTTTCTCCAGTGGACCATAAATAGGTGAAATCACTAGGTGAATTATTGATAAGACCAGAGTCGAGTGTTATAGTTTCTGGAAATGTATTAAGACAATAAATGGTCTCAAACTCGGTTTCAATATTAGGGATTTCATAAACTGTTAATTGTACTTCAGCTATACCATAACATGCATTAGCGTTTTCAATCCTTGCATAAATAATTTGCGAATATGGTACTGTGTTTGTGAATGTTGTTCCTAAGTTGTTTACTTCTAAAAGCGAATCGTCGAAAGTTTCATAATAACTTAAAGATACAGTACTAGGTAAATTAATTAATATAGTGGCCTCAGCGAGACTCAAATCGAAATTATAAAATCCATCTTCAACGCCATCATTGTCACAGTGGGTAAGTATGGCATCAGTAGCATCAGTAGCAGTAACATCAAGTGTTAATTGCGAAACTCGGAAACAACCTGTGCTATCATTGATAACTTGTACATAAATTATTTGAGTGCTAATCGTATTACTAAAAGAAGTTCCATCAATTTCATTAGTATCATTTTGCGCATCAGCTAAGGTTAAGAAAAATTTAGTTGATCTATCAGCTATTCCTCCTGTTAAAGCATCGTTTGCTTCAGTAAGATTAAATAAAGTAAATCCATCAGGATTACCATCTTCATCACATTGAAACAAAGTGGTATTAAACGCATCTGGAATGATGTTTACAATTAAGTTAAAAGATGTGGTATCAAAACAATCTGAATAAGCAATATTTTCAATTCTAACAAAAATGGTTTCTAAATTTGGAGTTGTATTGTAATATGGATTTAGTAAAGCGTTGGCTCCAACATCTGCATCTGCTTGAGAATTATGATACGTAACATTGTATTGTAAAGGGTCTTGAGTTCCTAAAACTAAAGCGTTTAATGTAGTAAGATCAAAATCACGTTGACCATTTACATCACTACCATCAGTATTGTTATCACATATTTCCCAATCACCAACAGGATTCGCAGTTGGAGTATCAAAAATTTCTATAAAAAAAGAAGTCATATCAAAACAATCTGTAAATCCATCATTATGTATTCTAACAAATATTTCTTGAGGGTTAGTAGTATTTTGATAAGGTATTACAATTTCGTTTGTGTAGTTTACAGCATCGTTTGCAGTTTCAAAATAATGAACACTATATGTTAAGGGGTCTAGATTATTTAATACTTGTGCATCAATATCAGTTGTAAAATCAAAATCATAAAGACTATCATTATCATCATCACAAATATTAATATTTGTAGGTTGGTTAGCAATTGGAGGCGTAAAATAACTAACAATTGCTTTGCCTTCTATTGGACAATCACCATTGTTTAAGTCTATTAAAACCTCATATAGACCTCCCTGTGTAATTGTGAGGTCGAAAACCGTATTAGGTAAAAGGTTACCATCTAAAGTCCAAGTATAAGTTGCACCAACAATATCGTCAGCCATTAATGTATATGTGTCACCATCGCAAAGTGAAAGATTGGTAACACTAATTCCGTTTCTAATAATATCTACTTCTGTGTTAAATATAGACTGAATAAAAGGTGGAAATCCTTGAGAGGATAAATTTGGCGTAAGACTAATAGCATTATGTTGATAGTTAGCTGCAGCACCTATATTATTAGGATTATTTATTACACCAAGAAAGGGTAATCCTTGTGTGTAAGTAGCACTTAAGGCGCGATAAATTTTGCCATTAGGTCCCAACTGTAAACCACCTCTATACAATTGCCTTGTATCTAAAGGAAATTGACTTGCTTGTATATCTGCAGCTGCTAGATTAAATTGTGTTAAAACTGCTGAGTGATTGATTGGATTATTAGCTCCACCTCCAAAAAGATCATTAGATGAATGTACATAAAGTACTTGACTATTCGGCGAAAACTCTACACCATAAGGATATTTGTTTGGAGAATTAATAAAGAGTCGTTGTTGGTTGTTTACAACACCAGTAGTTTCATTAAAGTCATATAATAATAATTGATCAGTACTATTTGGATCATTAAAATCACCTCTCATATTTGCACAAATCATTTTAGTGCCATCTGGAGAGAGTTTTAAATAACCACGTTGATCACTTACACTTATGCTAAAAGTAGATTTTACAGAAGTTGTATTTACCCCTGCATTATTTACTTCAAAAGCATGGTAGGTGTTAAAAACATTTGATGTTCCATCAATTGAAGCCAAAGTCATTACCCAAATAGATTTTGTAACACAATCTTTTAAAACAGCTGTGATTTTTTCTGAACAATCAGCAAGTAAATTTATATTCTTGTTTACAATATCTCCTAAACCATTATCAAGAGACATATCAACTATTGAATAGTTTAAACCAAAATCCGTTCCATCTACAGCTGCTGTGTCAACAGTAAAAATGTAATAAATATTAGGGTCGTCTGGTTTTGGAACTACTAATGCCGATTGTGTACTTGAAGGATCTCCAAACAAACCGGTTCCATTTGACATGATTTGATGATTTCTATTCCAAACTCTAACCCCATCAGAATAAAAAAGTAAATTACCATTAGCATCAGATATTGAAGAGCAGCCCTCATTAGTGCTTAATTGTCCATCAAATAATACAGTAGTATTCCCAGTTGCTTGATTAAATTGTAATCCTGCACCAAAGCCAAAATACCAATTTGCAGCTTCGCCTTGGGCAATAATTTGTAATGAACCAAAGAGGGTTAGAATTAAAAATATCTTTTTCATTTATAAGCAATAAGCTTATAAATATATTATAAATCTCGCTTTTTTAATAATCTGTACGATAAAAAGATAAATAAAGCTGTCCAAGCAATTACAATAACAAATTCATACCAATGTACAGCGTAATCATAATTAAGAGTTTCCTTGTCAGGGAATTTAGTCATAGCAATTCGTTGAAAAGGTTGCTTAATTAAATTGTACATGGATTTAAGGGGGAAAAAGTTTTGAATTTTACTCGCTAATTCAAAATTCGCTTGCCATGAAATTAGACCCAAGATGATAGCTTCTAAAATAAAATCAACAAACAAGAATGCTAAAGCAAACGCTGAACGTTTTGCAAGCATACCTAAGAATAAACAAAACGAGAAGAATCCAACAAGTTTTAAAAAATACCCGAGTAAATATTCGGTCTCTCTAAAAATAATATTGATTTCATTATAGCTTGAATAGTATAAACCTATTAACAATGAAATAATAAATAATAGTAATGTGGCTACTAAAGAAAACAGAACGATAGTATAAAATTTTGAAAGTATAAATTCTTTTTTACTCAATCCATCTATTAAATTTTGCTTGATGGTTTTGTTGCTATATTCGTTGCCAATCATACTTACTACAACAATGGCAAAGAAAAACTTAAATTGAGATGCGAAAAAGGTAGTAATGTGCCAAATAATAGGGAAATTATAGATACCTAATTCGCCCAGTTCTAAAGTAAAAAAACCAAAGAAATTTATTTTTATTGACGATAAAACTAATACCGTAAAAGGTAAAATAAATGAAATAAATATAAGTATTTTACTCGTTTTGTTGAGCAATAATTTTTGCAATTCTAATTGTATAAGACGTAACATTTCTTGATTGATTTTGTGGTTAGTTATTATTGGTTAGCTGAAGGAACTGTTCTTCTAAACTCTCCTTGCGTTTTACCAAGTGGGACAATGTGACTCCTTTATCGAACATAAGTTTATTAAAAGTTGCAGCTTCCATGGGTTTATTTAAAAACGCTGTAATTATCCCTTCTTCAGTTTTAATAGTTCCAAATGCATCATCATTTTCAAGAAATTTAATGAGTTCGTCGTTCTTATCGGTTTTTAATTCAAAGAAACCATGACTGGAAATCATTTCGTCAACTCGTCCTGAATATAGTTTTTCTCCTTTACGTAATACCACAACATGTGAGCATACTTTTTCTACTTCGTCCAATAAATGGGACGCTAAAAGTATGGTCGTCCCGTCTTTAGCAATCTCTCTAATAATCTCACGAATTTGATGAATACCTTGAGGGTCGAGACCATTTGTAGGTTCATCTAATATTAATATTTCTGGATCGTTAAGCAAAGCAGAAGCTATAGCCAAACGTTGTTTCATCCCTAAAGAGTAGGTTTTAAATTTACTATTCTTCCGTTCTATAAGCCCAACAATTTCGAGCTTTTCATCAATTTTGTCAATATCTACACCTTTTATTTTACATACCAATTTTAAATTTTGATAGGCTGTCATATAAGGGTAAAAGTTGGGGTTTTCAATAATAGCTCCAACTTTTTTTAAGGCGTCATGTGTTGTGGTGTTTCCATCAAACCAATGAAAATCTCCATAGGTTTTGTTTACAACATTTAGCACAACTCCAAGGGTTGTAGATTTGCCACTTCCATTGGGTCCTAGAATGCCATAAACATTGCCTTTATTAATTGTAAATGAAAGTTCTTTAACCGCAGTTAAATAGCCAAATTTTTTGGTAAGATTGTTAATCGTTAAAATTGATTCCAAAATGATATGATTGATTAGTTATAAACGTAAGACGACTAAATGCATAAGTTGTTACAATGGTTTTTAATATCATTATAAAAATACATTACTTTTGGAATATTGATAATGTTACCATGAAAGATTTAAAAATTTCAAAACGAAAACCTTCTTACCCAATATCGAAAAAGTTACATGTTTATCTTTCTGAATATAAAAGAAATATAAGAATCCCTGTTTTTTATGAAGATATGTTACGTTTTCAAGGATCTGTAGAAGTTTATGATAAAAACGATAATGATACCCTATGGATTCGTGTTTATTATAATGATCTTGAAAGAGAGGAGATAGAGTTAAGCTTAAAAAAAGTATATACCAATTTACATTCTGACGGTAATGAAAAAACCATTCCTTTTTTAAATATTGATGCAATAGATTATTGTACGTTTGGTAATTCTAAACCCTTCAGAATTAAAGTAAGAAATATTATTAATGACAATTACACTTATTTTTATGTTAAAAAAGCAGATGCCTCTCGTATTTATGGCTTAGAACTGGAACACATGTTGTCTCCATACAATCTCAACTTTTTGGTGTATAAAGACACGCTTATCGAAGAACATATTGCTGGTATTCCTGGAGATGAATTTATAAAAAGTATGCTGTCTAAATGTAGCCATTCTGAAAAGGGGCAGATAGCCAAAGAGTTTGTAAAATTTAACGAACGTTGTATGATACGCCTTTTGGGTGATATGCGCTCTTATAATTATGTAATTGTTCCCACGCATGATTTTGATCAGGTAGTATATAAGATTAGAGCCATTGATTTTGATCAGCAATCCTACGAAGGAAAGTTTAATATTTATAGACCACAATTTTTTAAAGAGAATTTAAAAATGGTTGAGCTTGTTTCAGAAAAATTTCAAAAACAATCCATTGATCAATATAAATTGGAAGAACGATCAATTATAGCAAAGCGTTTCATTAGCTTTCACGATAGAATAGAAAGTTTGTTAAACTGCATGGTATCTGACACAATTTCAAAGAAAGAAAATATTGATGAATTAAAGTTAACCATCTATGATTATACATTAGACGTAAAATTTAAACGCAGTAAAAATATGGGTGAAATTTTAAAAAATGCTTTAGATTTTGTGAAGCGTAATTACGAAAATGTAAATACAAATAATTTGTAGCAAAACTGACTTAGTTCCAGTTTTCGTTAAAATCTAAATTGTCATAATCGTCAATATTTAAATCTTCGTCAAGATCGTCATAATCACTGGAATTTTCCGTTTCAAAAGATTTTTCTGGAGCTTCATTAGGAATTTGACCATGAACAAACATGAGATTAGGGTAGTCTACACTATCGGTTTCTTCTACAATTTCTGCGAGTTCTACTAAAAAAGTCCACATGCTTAAGAAATCATACACATAGATTAATTTTGTTTTGGTATCATCAACAATATCATCTAAGGAGGTTTCGTTCATCAATCTTACCGAATTCATTCCTTCACTCATATCAAATAACGATATTTCTTCACCTTGATTCCATTGGTCATCACTCACATAAAAGGATGCCATTTCAGTACCATCAAAACCAAAAGATTGTGTAATAGCATTGTGCAAATCTTCTAAAGTATCTGTTTTTCTGATTTCAATATCTCTAAAAATATCGTCTTCAGTATCATTATCAAAAATAACTCTAAATCGGTAAATCATAGTCATGAATTATGGAGGCAAAGATAAGTTTTTTAAACTATTTACTAAAACGATGCAATGTAAAAGTCATCATGCTTAATAATACAAAAGCACCTATTTGATGTGCTACACCTAACCAAACAGGAACTTGAAGCAAAATAGTAAATACACCTAATAAAAATTGAATACCAACCATTAATAACAATACATTTACTCCTCTTTCTTGGTATATTGTAAGGGTCATTTTTTTTGCCTTATACCAAATAAGAAATACTAAAGCAGCAACAATATAAGCAAGTATTCGGTGTACAAATTGTACACCACTTTTTCCTTCAATAAAGTTTTTGTAGAGCGAGTTTTGTTCAATATACACAGTCTCATGCATAAACTTTCCTTCATTCATCATTGGCCAATGATTGTGTATAAAACCTGCATCTAAACCAGCAACAAAAGCACCATATATTATTTGAAGTAATAATGCAGCTAAACCAAGTCGTATTAAGTTTCTAAAGGGTATATAAACTATTTTTTTGTTTGGAAACATAATATCTAATGCAACCCAAAATGTATAAGCAAATGTTATAAAGGCTGTTGTTAAATGTGCGGCCAATCTGTAATGACTTACATCGGGATTATCTATTAGGCCACTTTTTACCATGTACCATCCTAAAAATCCTTGAAAGCCTCCTAAAGCGAGTAAAATAATAGATTTTTTCAGGGTTGGTATAGTGAGTTGCTTAGTTATTAAGAAATACAGAAAAGGCAGAAAAAATACTAAACCAATGAGTCTGCCAATAATACGGTGTAACCACTCCCAAAAATAGATGTCTTTAAAATCTTGAAGTGTAAAATGTGTGTTCAATTTTTGATATTCGGGATATTGTTGATAAAGTTCAAAAGCCGTTTGCCATTCCACATCATTCATAGGAGGAATAACACCTGATATGAGTTTATAATTTGAAATAGATAAACCTGAATGTGTTAGTCTGGTAATACCACCAACAACTACCATTACAAAAATAAGGAGGCATCCTGTTAATAGCCAATAAATTACTTTTTTGTTGTCTTTTTTCATTTGTACTGTCTGGTCGAGCGCAGTCGAGATCTCAATTTTGTTGTTATTAACCTTTCGACTGTGCTCGAGGAGACAATCGTTTTTAAATTATGTTTTATTTAATCCCAAGCGCTCACCTTCCTTAAGCATCAAGCTATAAGCAGCGTTATATTCATTTGGAATTTCTCCTTCAAGTATAGCTTCTTTTATGGTCTCTTTTATAATTCCAATTTCTATTGAAGGTTTTAAACCAAATACTGCCATAATTTCTTCGCCTGAAACAGGTGGTTGGAAATTACGAATATGGTCACGAGCTTCTACTTCAATTATTTTTTCTCTTACAATTTTAAAATTGTTGTGGTATTTTTTAAAACGTTTTGGGTTTTTGGTGGTAATATCGGCTTCACAAAGCGTCATTAAATCATCAACATAGTCGCCAGCATCAAACACCAATCGCCTTACTGCTGAATCTGTTACTGTATCTTGTGACAATACTATTGGACGCGAGCTCATAAACACCATTTTTTGCACAAACTTCAGTTTATCATTAAGAGGCATTTTCAATCGTTTAAATAATTGATATGCCATTTTTGAGCCTTCAAACTCATGCGCATGAAATGTCCACCCCACTTTTTTATTAAATTTTTTCGTGGGTGCTTTTCCAATATCATGTAGTAAAGCAGCCCAACGTAGCCAGAGGTTGTCTGTATGTTTAGCAATGTTATCTACAACCTCAAGGGTGTGATAAAAGTTATCTTTATGGCGTTGGCCTTCAATTTCGTCAATACCTTTTAATGCTGTGAGTTCGGGTAAAATAAAGTCTAATAATTCAGTTTGTTCAAGTAATAAAAACCCAACGGAAGGTGTTTTGCTTTCTAGTATTTTGTGCAACTCGACCACAATACGCTCTTCTGTAATAATTTTAATACGATGATTATTCTTTGTAATGGCGTTTAGAGATTTGTCTTCAATTGTAAAATTTAATTGTGTAGCAAATCGTATAGCACGCATCATTCGTAAAGGATCATCGCTATAAGTAATATTAGGATTTAAAGGTGTTCTAATTATTTTATCTTTTAAATCTTGAATACCATTAAAGGGATCGAGTAAGTTACCAAAACTGTTTTCACTTAAGTCTAAAGCCAATGCATTAATTGTAAAATCGCGACGGTTCTGATCATCTTCTAATGTGCCATTTTCAACAATTGGATTTCTGCTATCTTCACTATAAGATTCTTTTCGTGCTCCAACAAATTCAATTTCTATATTGTTATGCCTTAGCATTGCAGTACCATAGGTTTTAAATATTTGAACTTTTGGTTTGTTTGGAAGATTTTTAGCAACATGTTTTGCAAGCTCAATACCACTACCAATAGCGACAATATCAATATCTTTATGTGTACCTCTTTTTAAAATATAATCACGTACAAAACCACCAATAACAAAACAGCTTAAGTTGAGTTCTTGAGCTGATTGTGAGATAATTTTAAAGATGTTATGTTGTAATGCTTCTTTGTAATTCATTATAAATTTCAAAAATCAAATTCCAAATTCCAAAAGCCATAAATTGGAATTTGGTGATTGAAAATTGAGTGTTTATTTCCGAATAAATGTAGCACTACCATCATTTTCTAATTTAATAATTGCTGATGGCTTTGCTTCACTTTTTTCATCTGGCAAATTTACGATATAGTCTACACCTTTTAAAATCTGTTCGCTTATTTCTGCAAAGGATTTTGGAGTAGGTTGCCCACTAATATTTGCCGAGGTTGATACTAAGGGTTTTTTTAAATGTTTAATGAGTTCGTTACAAAAAACATTGTTCACAACCCTTATTGCCAATGTATTGTCGTTAGTTACTAAATTTTTCGCAACTCCTTTGGGGTTGTTGTAAATTATAGTTGTAGGCTTTTGAGATTTTTTAATAATATTTGTTGCAGCTACTGGAATAGCGTCTATATATGTTTTGAGCATATCTATATTATTTACAAGACATACCATACTTTTAGTTTCTTCACGTTGTTTAAGTGCATAAATTTTTTTAACGGCATCACTATTTGTTGCATCACAGCCAATACCCCAAACAGTATCTGTTGGATAAAGTATAATGCCATCTTGGTTTAAGATAATTAATGCGTTATTGATTTCAAGTTGCATGTTTGATGTAGTAAATTTATTTATATAGTCCGATGCTCTTTTTTAAATTTTTATATGATAAATTCCAAAAGGAAGAGCAAAGATTGAAAAAACTTTGCAGGCGCCATTTACTTTGTGGAATTTTATCCTTTAATAACATTTCTTTCTTTTGATTTGAAATTTCAAAATCTTTAAAATAATCTACTAAACTTACCTTACCATATCCCAAAAATTCATTCACTTTATTTTCTTCGTGAATTATTGAGGTCCAAATTTTAATATCTTTAAGTTGTATAATATTCTTCTCTTTTTTCCAATGCGAATGACGCATATGCCAAACGGTTTTAGGGTTTTCGTTTTTCTCTATTAAAGTAATAAATGGGTTATACTGATCTAATCTTTTTCCAATTTTAATAGATGGTGATGTTTGAATAGTGTAACCGTTAATATAATCTAAAGCCAAATAATCCTGATTATTAAATCTCTTTTGAATCTCATCAATATAATGTTTACTAATGCAATCATCATTATCTATCCTGCTAGTTATTAAGTAATCTTCATTATAATTTTCAATATAAGACTTTATTGAAGGCAAAAAAGCTTCCATACTGTCAACGAAGATAGGCTTGAAATTGTTCATTTTCGCTTCTAAGGTTGTTATATGCTCCTTATATTTTTGTGGTGTAGTTGTATCAAAAAAAACAAGCCATTGAAAATTCTGATTAGTTTGAGAGCAAACACTAGGAAAACAATAGTCATCAAAAAGTTCAAATCGGTTTTTATGCCATTCATCTGTTAATACAATTTTATTTTTTTTGCTTATTAACCAATCATCTTTGCGAAGATTAAAACGTGTTATTAAAAAATGAACATACATGTTTGATTTTTTAGACATTAAATTTTAAAACTTTAAAAGTATAATATTTTATAATACTCAAACAATTATTAGGTCTAAGATTAATTTTAAAAAGTTGTAATATTGCCACATGAAGAAAGTGTTTCAGAATAAATACTTAGATTTTGAAAAAATTATAGATAGTTTTATTGAAGGTTTTGATAATTCGGGAAAGGATATTAAAGACGCAAGAAATAAATTAAAATTATTTGATTTAAATGGTGAGATTATTAATATTAAATCTTTTAGAGTTCCAAACCTTATTAATCAAATTGTATATAAGTACTTTCGTAAGAGTAAGGCTCAGCGCTCATTTGAATATGCAACTAAGCTAAAACAATTAGGAATTGGTACTCCAAATCCTATTGCATATTATGAGTTTACAACTCCCTTATTATATAAAAAAAGTTTTTATGTTAGTGAGCAATTAGAAAGTGATTTAACATATAGAGAGCTTATAAATGATTTTAATTATCCTAATTATGAGCAAATTTTACGTGAGTTTACTAGGTTTACTTTTAACTTGCATGAAAAAGAGATACATTTTTTAGACCATTCGCCAGGAAATACTTTAATACAAAAAAATGGAGACCATTATTTGTTTTATCTAGTTGATTTAAATAGAATGAAGTTTGAATCTATGAATTTTAAAAATAGAATTAAAAACTTTTCTAGACTAACAAAGCACAAGTCAATGATTAAAGTAATGAGTGATGAATATGCAAAATGTATTGGCGAAGATTATCACAAAGTTTTTAATGTAATGTGGAAATCAACAGAAGATTTTAGAAATAAGATCCAGCAAAAGAAAAATATAAAAAAGGCACTTAGATTTTGGAAGTAGTTTAGTTAATCATTTTTTTTATTTAATTCTCTAAGTTTAATGTATTTTAAGAAAGTAACATTAAATGTTTGCACACAAATAATAAATCCATTCAGACCATCTAAAAACCCCAATCTTAAAAAATAAGCTTTAAAAAAAGCCCATGACGGTCTAAAAAGTATTTTAAAAATTGAAGATTTTTTTCCAAGCTTAAAATAAGATTCAGCTGCAATTGTAGAAAAATTTTCTACCTTTTGGTTGTGTTCTTGATAATTAGCATAAATCCAATGGAGTAAATCCCCTTTTAGTTTTTTATGAGTTTTTCCTTTTTTAAGCGTGTAGCTATCATGAGGGTTTATACCTTTCCATTCACCACTATCGTTTTTGAAAAGTCGCAATTTTTTATCTGGATACCAATCGGAATGTTTAATCCATTGTCCACAGTAATTATTTAATCTGTTACAATAATAACCATCATGCTTACAATTTTGTTTTACTTCTAAAATTGATTTTTTGAGTTCACTTGACAATACTTCATCGCCATCAAGAGATAAAATATATTCGAATTTAGCTTTAGAAATAGCATAGTTTTTTTGTTCAATATAACCTTCAAAGGAGTGTTGCAAAAATATCACATTAAATTGTTTACAAATAGCCTCTGTTCTATCTGTTGAGAAGGAATCAATTACTACTATCTCATCTACAACATCAATTAAAGAAGTCAGACATTTTTCTAAATGTTCTTCTTCATTATAAGTAATAATTATGCCAGAGATTTTTATATTAGAACTCATATTGATTCGTAAATTCAACCTTTTAATTGAGTAAATGGTTTATTATAACTCTTGATAGTAAAGTAATTTAAACGTTTCCTTATTTTGTATTTTCTAATCAAATTTAAAGGTTTCGATTTTAAATAAGATTTGTTTTTATGTAAAAAATCAATAGAAGTATCTATAACTCTTTCACTTGATTTACCATCAAAATATGGGTGCAAATCAAGAATAAACGATTGTATTTTAGATAAAATTGTTTCTGGATAGGTTAGAGCTAACTTAAAAGCATTTTCAATACCTTCAACTTGTTCAACATTAATTAAATAATTTTCTTTCCTGTGATTTTTGAAAGTTACTACAGGTTTTTTTTGTAATAAAAATTCCTGTATAGCAGAAGTTGTGTCAGCAAACATAATATCTGCTTTTTTAAATAATGGAATAAGGTTTGTTGTATTATAAAAAGTAAAACAAGATGCTTCTAGGGCTGCCCATTTATCAACAATATGTTTAGGTATTTTAGGGTGTAGTACCATTGTAAAATTATAATGCTCAACTTTAACAAGGCGTTTAATTTCTTGATAAACATCTTCATTATGAGCCAGACTTAATCGTTCTGTAAAAGTTGATGCAATCATAATTGTAGGTATAGTACTCTTGCTTTTTTTAACTATTGGAAATAAAGGGTCTACTTTTGACCAGCCAGTCTCTATAGCTTCGTAATTTTTATGTTTTTTTTGAAGCATTTTAAAAATAGAAGTTGTACTTGGTCCTTGAGTGCAGTATAAATCAAATAATCCTCTAATTCTAAAGTGGTCTTTTTTAAATGATCTTTTTTCAGCATTGAAGCCATGAAAAACTTGAACTTTTAGCGCATTAATAAAATCTGGTACGCTATCTGAAATAGTTAATATTATATCAGGTTTATAGTTTAAAACTTCTTTAATGTCATTTAAAATATTGGATTTATTAAGTAATGCTATTTTGCCTTCTTCTAAATCACTAAACCACGTTACTGTATAGCCTCGTTTAATAATTTCTTTTTCCAAAGGATTGCCAATTGGAACGGCATAACTGTAAGAGATGTAAATTAAAAATTTATACTGCAACATTATATTCTCTTAATGCATCGTTCAATGATGTTTTTTTATTTGTACTTTCTTTTCTTTTTCCAATAATTAAAGCACAAGGCACGTTATAATTTCCAGCTGAAAATTCTTTTGTATAACTTCCAGGAATTACTACAGATTGTGCAGGTACTCTACCTTTCATTACTATGGGGTCGCCTCCAGTTACATCAATTATTTTGGTAGAAGCTGTTAATACTACGTTTGCACCAAGAACAGCTTCAGTTTCAATATGAACACCTTCAACGATAATACATCTTGATCCAATAAACGCATTGTCTTCAATTATGACAGGAGCGGCTTGTAGAGGTTCTAAAACCCCACCAATACCTACGCCACCAGAGAGATGCACATGTTTTCCAATTTGTGCACAACTACCTACAGTAGCCCAAGTATCAACCATGGTGCCTTCATCAACATAAGCACCAATATTCACATAACTAGGCATCATAATAACACCTCTTGAAATATACGCACCATGACGAGCCACAGCATGAGGCACTACACGAATCCCCTTTTTGGCATAGCCAGTTTTTAATGGAATCTTGTCATGAAACTCTAATGGACCTGCTTCAATAGTTTCCATTTTCTGAATTGGAAAATAAAGCACAACAGCTTTTTTAACCCATTCATTTACATGCCATCCACTTACAGTTGGCTCTGCTACACGTAATTCGCCTTTATCTAATAAATTTATAACTTCTCTTATTGTAGTAATAGTGAATTCTTCTTTAAGTAGCTCACGGTTTTCCCAAGCATTTTCTATAATTGTTTTAATTTGAGTCATGGTCAACTAATTTCAACACAAATATAAAGGTATAATTTCTATAACATAATAATAATAGACCTTAAACTTTTACAATAGTGACTTTTACTTAACTTTGCTAAAATTTAAAAATGGGAAGAATTTTAGCCATTGATTACGGAAAGAAGCAATCTGGAATTGCAGTAACTGATGGGTTGCAAATAATTGCCTCAGGATTAACAACGGTTAATACTAAAGAACTCTTACAGTTTTTGATGAGTTATGTAAGTAGTGAACAAGTAGAGCTGATTTTAATTGGGGAGCCAAAACAAATGGATTATAACCCATCTGAAAGTGAAGCTTTAATTAGACCATTTATAGTTAAATTGAAAAAACAATTACCCAAAATTCCAATTGAGAGAGTTGATGAACGGTTTACTTCTAAAATTGCTTTTCAAACGATGATTGATAGTGGCTTAAAAAAGCAAAAGCGTAAAAATAAATCCTTAATTGATGAGATTAGTGCAACGCTAATTTTGCAAAGTTATTTGTATTCAAAGAAATAGTTTTTGTTAAAAATACTTTACTAAATAATTAAATTAATATTGTTTTTTGTTTTATCTTTATAGTGCGTAAAAATTCTCTCATGAAACATAAGTACTTTTATTTATTTTTAATTTCAGTTTTCAGTTTTCAACAAGTTTCGTCTCAAGCTTGCCCAGACAATTCATTTATTATACCCGTAATACCAGAAGAGGTACTCTTTGTTTTTGATACACCAGGACCTCCTTGTGGAAGTAGACCTGGAGCTATTGTTATTGATGGAAGTGCATATATATTAGGTAATTGTGATACATTTTCTTCTAGATATCAACTTGCTTCTGGAAGTGGTGTTATAGATCCAAATTCATATTCAGTAACTTATGGAAGTTCAACATGTGACTATACTAATGGAATTTTAGGTATAGATGATATTTTTTATATAAATAATAAAACGATACAACTTTCCCCTAATCCTATAAAAAACGCTAGTGTTTTAAATATAAATTTTGCTTTAAATATGTCAGCAAAAATTAATGTTTATAGTTTAGATGGTAAATTGGTTTTAAGAGATCAACTTAATAATTCAAAATTTAAAGATATTAACATTTCAAGTTTATCAAATGGGATATACTTATTGCGATTAGAAACGGATAATGCTTCTATTACTAAAAAATTTATTATTCAGAATTAAGTTAAATTCAAAGTGACTTATAAAAACTCCTTTTTTAATAAAGGAGTTTTTTTATGATTAAAAATGATTAGAAATTTATAAGAATTGTATTTTTGCACTAATTATTAAAATATAGAAATGATATTACCAATTATTGCGTATGGAGATCCAGTTTTAAGAAAAAAGGCTATTGATGTTTCTTCTGATTACCCAAATTTTAAAGAGCTTATTGAGACAATGTATGAGACTATGTATAATGCTTATGGAGTAGGTTTGGCGGCACCACAAATTGGATTGTCAATTCGTCTTTTTATTGTTGATGCATCTCCTTTTGCTGAAGACCAATCACTTTCAGTTGAAGAACAAAATCAATTAAAAGAATTTAAATGTACTTTTATAAATGCAAAAATTTTAGATGAAACAGGAGATGAATGGGTCTTTAATGAAGGGTGTCTAAGCATACCTAATATAAGAGAAGATGTTATTAGAAAACCAAAAATAAAAATTCAGTACCAAGATGATAACTTTAAAATTCATAGTAAAGAATTCGATGGGTTATTGGCACGAGTTATACAACATGAGTATGACCATATAGAAGGTGTTTTGTTTACTGATAAAATTTCTAATTTTAAGAAACGTTTAATAAAAGGTAAGTTGGTAAACATTTCTAAAGGAAAAATAAATATAGATTATAAAATGCGTTTTCCAGATGCAAAAAAGAAACGATAATACTTTGAAAAGTAGTGTAAACCAATGATATTTGCCGCTTTTAAATATTAAAAATTTACTATGAGTTTAGAAAGTATTTTAGCCATTGCTCAAAAACCAGGTTTATTTAAGCTAGTTACTCAAACCAGAGGAGGTTATATTGCTGAATCTTTATTAGATGGAAAACGTATATCTGTAAATTTAAGAAGCAATGTTAGCTTACTTAGTGAGATTGCAATTTATACTTTAACAGAAGAAGTTCCATTACAAATGGTACTAAAGAAGATTAAAGATAAGGAGAAAGGTAAGTCCACAAGTATAAACCCTAAAGATAGTAAAGATGTCTTGGAAGAATACTTTTTTGAAGTATTGCCAGATTATGACGAAGATAGAGTATATCCAAGCGATATTAAAAAAATGGTGAGGTGGTACAATATATTACAAGAGCATAAAATGCTAGATTTGCTTGAAGAAGAAAATACTGAAGAAGAAGAAGAATAAAAAAAACAGCTTTTAAAAGCTGTTTTTTTTATTTTAGGCTAATTTCAAGATAGATTTATAAAACTCTATTTGTTGAATAAGATGAATTAATATCCAATATGTGATTTCAAAAACAAAAAAAGGGGAAGATTCCCCCTTTTTAATGTTTGAAACCTTTTAACGAAAGTATTTTTAAATCCCTCTAAAATATATAGCTAAAAGTCTCAACTATATAGCAATATGTAATTGTCTATATAGCAAGTAAATAACACTTTAAATGTACTTTATTTAATTCGTTTAAAACCCATTTCTTAAAACAACTTATTAACAATTTTATATTTAATATTAATTTTAAGTCAAAATTAGTAATTCCAAAAGCTTAAGTTACCTTTGTTGTTTTCAAAAAAGTTTACGTGTTATCAATCTATACTAAAGAGTTTAAATATAACTTAAAATTAGCAACACCAGTTATGCTAGGTATGCTAGGTCATACTTTTGTGAGTCTAGTTGATAATATAATGGTAGGCCAATTAGGATCTGCTGAACTTGCTGCAGTATCATTGGGTAACAGTTTTATTTTTATTGCCATGTCACTAGGTATTGGATTTTCTACAGCCATTACCCCTTTAATAGCAGAAGCAGATTCTGAAAATGATTTTAAAAAAGGAAAGTCTTCGTTTAAACACGGTCTTTTTTTGTGCATAGTTTTAAGTTTAGCATTATTTGGAATAATACTTTTAGCAAAGCCATTAATGCATTTTATGAAACAACCACCAGAAGTGGTTGCTCTAGCAATTCCTTATCTAGATTTAGTAGCTTTTTCTTTAGTGCCATTAATTATTTTTCAAGCTTTTAAACAATTTAGTGATGGTTTGTCAATGACTAAATACCCTATGTATGCAACCATATTGGCTAATATTGTAAATGTGTTTTTAAACTATGTGTTAATTTTTGGAAAATTTGGACTTCCTGAAATGGGAATAGTTGGTGCAGCAGTTGGCACTTTAGCCTCAAGATTTATTATGTTGTTCTTTTTGTGGTGGCTGTTACAAAGTAAAGAAAAGGCGAAAGTATTTGTTACCAATATCAAACTATTTGTATTGGAACATAAAATGATAAAAAAGATAATTAATCTTGGGTTTCCTAGCGCAATGCAAATGTTTTTTGAGGTCGCTATTTTTACAGGAGCAATTTGGCTTAGCGGTTTGTTAGGGAGAAACCCTCAAGCAGCAAATCAGATAGCACTTAATTTATCATCAATGACTTTTATGGTTGCCATGGGTTTAAGTGTTACTGCAATGATAAGAGTAGGAAATCAAAAAGGACTTCAAAATTTCAAAGAACTGAGACGCATTGCGTTTTCAATATTTTTATTAGGACTTTGTTTCGCTTTTATTTTTGCTCTGTTATTTCTAATATTTCATCAAGCATTACCTAAGCTATATGTCGATTTGAATGATGATAAAAATTTAGTAGATAATACTGAGGTAATTACTATTGCCGCTAAACTATTAATAGCTGCGGCAATATTTCAGTTAAGTGATAGTATACAAGTGATGGTTTTGGGAGCACTAAGAGGTCTGCAAGATGTTAAAATTCCAACCTTAATAACATTTATAGCGTATTGGGTTATAGGGTTTCCTATTAGTTATTATTTAGGAAAACAAGAAGCTTATGCAAGTTTCGGAATTTGGTTAGGGCTTCTAGTTGGACTCACATCTGCAGCAATTATGTTGTATATTAGATTTAATTATTTAACAAAACGATTAATAAAAAAAGAATAAGTTCAAAGTACATTTAAGTGCCTTAAATATTTAAAGTTGAATTCATTATGACCAATAAAGAGTTTGCTAAAAAATTAGAGAATAGAACTATAAAATTTGCTGTAGAAATTATAAATTTATCAGCTAGCTTACCTAAAACACAGGAAGCATTAGTTTTAAAAAACCAGATATCTAAATCAGGAACAAGTATTGGAGCAAATTATAGAGAAGCAAATAGGTCGAGAAGTAAAAAAGATTTTAAGAATAAAATTAAAAATTGTTTAGCAGAAGCCAGTGAAACAGATTATTGGCTTGAAATAATTGAAACAATAAATATCACTGATAATATAAAATTGAAGGATTTAAGAATAGAGGCTAAAGAATTATTGGCTCTTTTTACTTCAATAGCTAATAAATTATAAACTTTAGTGCACTTTAGGCACTTATAACTTTTAAATATAATATATGAATCTTCCAAAATTTATGCTAGGAGATAATACCGATTTACCTAATGCTATTTTTGTAATTCATACCGATTTTCCGAGATTTATTATTAATCTAGAAAATGATGAAGTAGAATGGCTAGAAGATTTTGACCAACATGATGAAAAAGAATTATTAAATGAAACGGAAGTATTAATAGAAGAAGCTTCCCTGTTTTATGATAGAGAAGTATCGCGTTACGATAATTAGGTAATATGTTAGATCAATTGCTTCAATACGATAAAGAACTATTCTTATTTTTAAACAATTTAGGAAGTACAACTTGGGATGGGTTATGGCTTGTAATTACAAATAAGTTTACTTTCATTCCATTATATGCCATTTTATTGTTTTTTATTTATAAGCGCTTAGGACTTAAGGTGTTATTGTTAATTATTCTAGTAGTAGCAGTAATGATTGCATTTACCGATCAAATTACAAACCTGTTTAAGTATATTATCGTTAAACGTCCAAGACCTTGCAGGGAAGAGGAACTACAAGGTATTATGCGTTTTGTTGCTCCAAGATGTGGAAGGTATGGTTTCTTTTCAGGACATTCGGCTAACTCAATGGCTGCTGCAGTATTTGCAGGTTTATTACTAAAACCTTATTATAAAAAACTAATTTTTATCTTGCTATTTTGGAGTGTAACAGTTGCCTATAGTAGAATTTATGTTGGTGTGCATTATCCGTTAGATATTATTTGCGGAATGACGTTTGGAGCTCTTACAGGATACGGATTTTACAAGCTCCAAAGATATTTGAGGCAGCGTTTTATTTCTTAGTTAGAATATAATAATTACTTATAAGTCTTTTTTTGTAACCACGCTTATTGGGCGTATTTCTATTCAAGTCATAAGTGTCACGTTGTTTTAAAGTATAATTGTTTTTTAGCAGTGATTCATCTTCAGGGTTTAAATCGTTTGCTAACAGTCCAAAGCTATGTTCATCTGGAAAATTATAAGTAGAATTATTAATTTTTATAGAAGGAATTTTATCACCAAATTGCCAAATCATTTCAGGTGAAACAGTATTAAAACTATAAATACTTAAGTCTTCTTTTTTAGCTTGTTGTTTTAAACTTGAAATAGAATTATAACTAGGTTGACCTTGAAATTTTGACAATGGTAAAACAGTTGCAAATGCGGCTAACATAAATACGATACACAAATAGAATACGTTTTTTATGTGCTTTCTTTTAAGATTAATTAGTATTAAAACACCTATTGATAATAGCAAGATAGCAGCTAGTACAAACCAAAAAAGTATATTTCCTGTTAAAAAAGGACCTAATGCAAAACCTACTATTGGAAATCCAATGCCAATCAAAGCAATCAAACCAAAATTAAAATATACAGGAATGGTTTCTCTTTTATCTTTTATATCTTTAAACCTTCTAATTAAATAGTCAATATAAAATCCAGTATTTATTGCCAACGGGATTAATACAGGCATTAAATACCGTGACTTCTTTTCAGGAATAATAGATAATAAGATTACTGCTAAAATGGTCCAATAAAAGCTAAGTCTATACGCTTTTAAGTTATTTACACGAGATTTCATATAAGGATATAACAACCCAATAAAAGTGGGAATTGTCCACAAGCCACTTTGTGTAAAGAAACTCCAGTAGTAGTAAAAAGGTCTTACATTATAACTCCCCCAATTGCCGGTTTCTTTATTGGCAATTTCTAAAAATGTTTCAGGATCTGAAATCCTAACATACAAATACCACCAACCTCCAATAAGTAATGCTATGATTAAAAAAGAGAATAATGAAAAATATTTAGGTTTGAAATTTTTGTACTTATAGGTTATACCGTAAGCAATCAAAAATGGAAGCAATAGGGCATAAAAGGAGATAGGTCCTTTACTCAAAATGGAAAGACCAAAAAATAATCCAGCTATTAAAGTGTGTTTCCAGTATTGTTTTTGTTTTTCAAAAAGCTGAAACAGATGTAGTATAGCTACTAGCATAAAACCATGCGTAAAAATGTCCCAAGGAGCTTCAATAATAATACCTATTACGTAAAATGAGGTAACGGTAATTAAAGCGTTTATTAGTGACTGAGAGTTATTTTTTAATAGTTTGTTACTTAACAAATAAGACGCTATTCCAGTAACTATTACCATCAATATGGCAGGGAAACGTAATGCAAGTACACTTTTAATTCCAAAAATTAATCCAGAAATCGCAGTTAACCATGTAGGTAATGGCGGTTTTTGATATCGAGCTTCACCATTCATTGTTGTTAATAGCCAATTGCCATCATCAATCATTTCGCGAGCAGTAATAAAATTGCGAGCTTCCATAATACTAATATCAAGAACATCTATATTGATACAAAGCATTATTAAAACGATAATAATAATTGCTAATATTGGATTATTTTCAATTTTATGCAGCATCTTGTCTATGTAGCAAAATTAAATTTCTAATATAAATAATAGACCCTAAAAGGTGACCAATAAATAAAACTGGATCTTCTCTATTTATAGCATAAATTAAGATTAAAATAGAACCTACCAAACTCAGCAACCAAAATCCAAGCGGTAGTGAAGACGTTTTTTTGTACTCGGAATATAACCATTGATACACAAAACGCAGAGTAAATACTATTTGCGAGATAATTCCAAGCCATAATAACCATGATGGAATCGCTTCATTTTTAAATAAAACATCTACATCAATAATATTATTGTTAAAATAATATATAGCTATAAGTACTGGAACACTATATAAAAACAGACGAATAGACCAATGTAATTTTTGCCACTGGTTTTGTAGTTGTAAGTTTCTTATATATATAAAATAGGTTAAAGTTTGCCCAAGCATTATGGCAAAATCATCGCGTAAATAACCATACACAAACAATAAAAAAGAAGCTATTAAACTCAAGGTCCAAAAAAGTGTAGGTGTAATTACTTTGCGTTGTTTTTCAGAAGTAACCCATTGAATTACTAACCTAGAGGAGAACAAAATTTGAGCAATAAACCCAATAGTATATATAATCCAATTGCTCATTAACCTTGTTTAGCAACGTTGTAGTTAATGTATTTTCTTTTCATCCATAAATAGGCGAAGCAATCACTTAAAGGGCCTAACAATCTATTCCATAAGCCAAATTTTGCTTCTCCAGCAATGCGTGGAAAATGCTGTACAGGGATTTGAATAATTGTTCCGTTTTGCAATAAAATCATTGCAGGTAAAAATCGATGTAAGCCTTTAAACATAGGAATGCGCTTAGCATAGTCTGTTTTAATTACCTTTAATGGACAACCAGTATCGTCCATTCCGTCATGTGTAAATGCACGACGTATGCCATTTGCAATTGTAGAAGACATGTTTTTTACAAACGAATCTTTTCTATTAGCTCTAACTCCAGTAACCAAATCATAGTTACCAATATGTTCCAACAACAAGTTGAAATCTTCAGGTGCTGTTTGAAGATCAGAATCAATATAACCTACAAATTCCGTTTTTACATAGTCAAAACCCGCTTTAATAGCCGCACTTAGACCTCTGTTTTCTGCAAAGGAGATGAAATTAAAATTAGTATTTCTAAGGCAGATATCTTCAATTAATTCTTGGCTTTTATCTTTTGAACCATCATTAACAAATAAAATGCATGTTGGTACTGTCGCAATTTTCGAATATGCTAGAAGTTCTTTTTCCACACGTTCCAAATTATCCTCTTCATTGTAAACAGGAACAATAATTGTGAATTTGTAATCCATTCAAATTTAGGTTTTGATGTTACAAAAATATTCTTTTTTAGATTAACTAGATAGATTCATGTTTTAAATATAAAAAAGATATTAAATTGCATGATAAAATTTATGTAAATGAAAATATTAGTTACTGGAGTTGCAGGCTTTATAGGTTCTCATACTGCTGAACGTTTGCAGCAACTAGGGCATGAGATTGTTGGAGTTGATAATTTTTCTGAGTATTACAATTTAAGCTTAAAAAAATTAAATGCTGCTGCTGTAGAGAGGGCAGGAGTAAAGGTTATTAATTTAGATTTGCGTAATGAAAATTTAAGTAATTCTCTACCAACAGATATTCATTATATTTTTCATTATGCAGCACAACCGGGAATATCTTCTACATCTACTTTTGAAGATTATTTTAGTAACAATATTATAGCTACTAAAAATTTAATTGATTATGCATTACTTTGCCCAGACTTGAAGTTGTTTGTAAATATTGGAACATCCTCAATTTACGGATTAGAAGCTACTTTTACAGAAGACGTAGCTCCAAAGCCAGCCTCACATTATGGTGTGACAAAATTGGCTGCTGAACAGTTAGTGCTCCAAAAAAGCAGAGAAAAGCAATTGCAATCTTGTTCGTTACGGTTATACTCTGTGATAGGACCACGAGAACGTCCAGAAAAAATGTACACAAAGCTTATTGATTTAGGATTAAAAGGTGACCCATTTCCATTGTTTGAAGGCAGTGACAAACACTTACGAAGTTTTACTTATGTTGGAGATATTGTTGATGGGGTTGTGAGTGTCATTGGGAAAGAACAAATTGTAGATGGAGAGATAATTAATTTAGGAACTGAAGTTGAGCATACCACACAAGAAGGTATCGAAGCTGTAGAAGAAGTTTTAGGAATAACCATTACAATTAATGTTCTCCCAAAACGAGCAGGAGATCAATCACGTACAAAAGCTAATATTGATAAAGCTCGGAAATTTTTAGATTATAATCCGCAAACGACATTGCTTGAGAGTGTAGAGCATCAGGTAAAATGGTTTAAAGAGAATTTCTTGTAAAACTTTAACTTTTATAAAGACTACTTCATTTTATTATTAAACAAATAAATAGATCTTTTTTTATTTGAATCTAAAAGTTTCATTTTCTCATAATAAGCACTCGGTACTTCCTTTTTTTTCTTATTCTCAATCAAAAAATAAAAAGTATTTTCTTGTTTTGTTATCGAGTCTAATTGCAATTCAGTTGCTATAGTTTGAGCTTTACCTTTGGTGTAAAATTCACTAGAATATGACACTTTTTTCCAGAATAGGATTGGTAAAGTTTCATTATTTACTTGTGTTAAAAGATATTTATCGGTATTCATCTGTTTTTTAAAATCAGGATTTGTTTCAAGCCCTATTAGCATGATAATGGCTGCTATGGGTAATATGGATGCAAAACCTATCGCTAATTTTTTGTGTTTATAATCTTTCCACCAATAAATAATTAGCAAAACTGTAGGTATCGTAACTGGTAAAATATAGGTATGTAAAATGTTTTTAGATAATGTAAAAAATAAAGGTGTCCATAATAACCACAACACTAAAAAAGACACCCATTTATCTTTAAAAAAAGTTTTGCGAATTTTCCATAATTTGATGAATACTATTTGAATCCATGGAAACAAAAAAAGTAATAAAAATGTCCAAATCATTCCTTTAGGTTGTCTATGTCCACTTCCGTATAAGTCTCCTTCCCATCCAGGAACTAAAAAGCGTTTGAAATGCTCTCCCACAATAAAATAATCTATAAAACCAGGAGATTGTATTTCGGTCATGATATACCATGGTATGGCAATGAGTGCAGTTAAGAGTATTCCAACTAGCCAAGGCAATCTTGACCAAAGCTCTTTTATTTTAACTTTTTGTATAATTAGCCAAATGAAAATTGGAGGACCTGTTAACACTAAAACCAAAGGCCCTTTTGATAGCAATCCTAAAGCAATGCCAATGAAAAAAAGATATTTCCAATACAATTGCTCACTTTCTATAATGGCTTTCCAAAAAGAAATCATTATTAGAGCAATGGAAAAACAAAGTGCAGTATCGGTTGAAACAACTCCTGTATGAATTAAAAACTCTGGAGTTGTAAGTAAGATGAATGCAGGTAGATAAAATGAAATTTTAGATTTTTTAACTAGATTTCCTAAAAGAATAAGCAAGGCAATACTCAATAAAAAAGAGGGTAATCGAACCGCAATCTCATTAATGCCTAAAAGTTCAAAACTAATTGCAGAAAGCCAAGTAGATAGAGGAGGTTTAGCCCAAAACGGAATACCATAATCTATTTGTAAAACAATCCAGTTGTTTGTTTCATGCATTAACCTTGCTATTTCAGCATATCTTGTTTCTGTTTTATCTAATAGCGGAATTACTCCTGTAAGAATAAATCTGAAAACAACAATGACAATGACAGAATAAAAAATATAAGGAGAAGTATTCTTGTAGAAATTCTTAGTCATTTTTAAATGCGTTTAGTTGACAGTAACATTTTTTGTTTTGTATTTTTTATTTATTGAATATAAATCCATCAACATTTTAAAAAAATATGATATTTTTACTTTTGAACCATCTTTATCAATCCATCTTTTTAGAGGAATTTCAACCATTTTATTTAAAACTTGGTGTCTGCCGTAGATTAAAATAATACGTTGAAAAATTTCTACATCAAACAGCCATTTTGAAATAAAAGGATCTTTAAAAATAGTTTCAGATAACTCTTTTTCAAAAATCTTACAACCACATTGTGTATCATATACTTTAAGCTTTAAAATTTTTGAAATAGATGTTGCAATAACACGTCCAATTAAAAAACGATAATGGTTTCTAACAATAATAGAACCTATTTTCATTATTCTTGAACCAAAAACAAAACTAATGTTTGAATCTAAATACGTTGATAATTCAATACATTCTTCTAGTGATGTCGCCAAATCTGCATCGAGATATGCTATTGTATTATGGTTAAATTTAGCGTTGCAATATAAGATGCCTTTTCTAACCGCTTCAGCTTTACCTACGTTGTTTTTGTATGAAACAATAGCTACATTTTTGTCAAATTTTTGTTTGAGTTTTAAAAGTATGGTTTGAGTGTTATCTACGGAACCATCATTAACAAAACAAAATATAGTTTCAGAATTTTTAGATAGAAATGCTTCAAATTCAGAAACTGGAAGTCTTTGTTCTTCATTATAACAAGGGATAATAATGCAAAGGTTTTTTGGTATGCTGATAGTTTCAGTCATATAATTACTCTAATAATTGAAATAATAATTGCTAATATAATTAATCGGTAGTAATTGCTTTTAAAACTTATATTTAAATCCTATTAAATAATTATTTTTAGCACTGTTAAAAGAGAGTTCAAAATGTTCTTTTTGATAAGGTGTAGTAAATAAATAAGAACTTCCAACTCCAATAACAATACCTGCAGCAACATCCCAACCATCGTGTTTCTTTCCTTCAATTCTACTATAAGCAGTAAATCCAGCTAGCGCATAAGCTGGTATTCCATATTTCCAGCCATAGCGTTGTTGAATAAAGGAAGCACTTTGAAAAGTAGTTGATGTATGTCCAGATGGAAACGCATTATTATTGCTTAAATCTGGTCTTGGATGTTTGGTTATTGCTTTTAAGCTAAGTGTTATTGCTTGATTAACTATAAATCCCTTTGCAAATTGCCAACTTCCTTCTTTATCTTTTACTATAATAGTTGTTAATTCTGCTGCAAGAGGCATTCCAAAAAGCAAAACATCTCCAATAGTTGTCACCGTTTTTTGACCTGAAGTAAGTTCAACAGTATTATTTTGTGAAAACGAAAATATAGAATAAAAGAAAAGAGCTAGTGTAAAAAGTGGTTTTAATTTCAAAGTTTATAAGTTTAGCAAAAGAACGTAATTTGTTTAAAATAATTATGTTTTTATATTTAATAAAATATCCGCCGCAGCAAAAGGTGTTGTTTCTTGATTTTCAATGCGTTTCAATTGTTTCTTGAGTTCTTTTTTTATTGTTTTATGATTAAAAAAAGCGAACTTTAATTGTTCTTCAATGGTTTGTAAAAGCCAGTATTTGTTTTGTTCACTTCGATTTTGATTAAAAAAATCATTTTGTTTAGTATGCTTAGTATAAGCCATAATCATTTCCCAAACAGCATCAACACCTTTATTATATAACGCACTGCATAAAGTTACTTTTGGTTGCCAATGGGATGCTTTTTCTGGATATAAGTGTAGCGCTCTGTTAAACTCGGCTTTTGCAAGTTTTGCGCGCTGAATATTATCACCATCTGCTTTATTAATAACTATGGCATCAGCCATTTCAATAATACCGCGTTTTATACCTTGTAATTCATCTCCTGCTCCAGAAAGTTTTAACAGCAAAAAGAAATCTACCATACTGTGTACTGTAGTTTCACTCTGTCCAACACCAACAGTTTCAATAATAATAGTATCAAAACTAGCAGCTTCGCAGAGTATAATGGTTTCTCTTGTTTTTCTGGCGACACCTCCTAAAGAGTCTCCTGTAGCTGAAGGGCGAATAAAAGCATTTTTGTTTTTTACCAAATCTTCCATTCTGGTTTTGTCTCCTAAAATGCTCCCTTTTGTAATTGTACTACTTGGATCTACCGCAAGAACAGCCACTTTTTTATTTAAACCTGTGAGGTGTTTTCCAAGAGCTTCGATAAAAGTACTTTTGCCAACTCCAGGAACGCCAGTAATTCCAATTCTTATAGACTTATTAGCATGAGGTAAACAGGCTTTAATTATTGCATTGGCTTTTTCTAAGTGTCTTTTGTTCTTGCTTTCAACTAGAGTTATGGCACGACTTAAGGCAGTGATGTCTCCTTTTAATATATCATCAATAAGACGTTGTGCACTTGGTTGTTCTTTACGTTTACCTTTTATTTTTGATATAGACGTACAATCAGTGATTTCTGGAGGAGAAACCCCTTCTTTTTCGCTTAGAGCAGAATTATGTTTTTTAGATGTTTCCAAAGTCTATTTCAAAGGAATAACAATTTTTATAGTATCCCAAGCCATGGTTAAAGATAAGTTATCTGTAGAATTATCAAAAGCAATGGTAAATTGTTCAACAATATTTGGAATGTTTTCGACTGGAATTTCAATGTCTATGACATCAAATTTGGCTTCACGCATGGGCTCCATAGCATCATTAACACCCCAAGGGTATTGCTTAGAATTAAAAAAAACGTGCCAAGAATCGAGATTCGGAATGGTCCATAAGGTATATTTCCCAACGGGCAGCGAATCATTTCCTATTTTTAAGGCTTTATTTGTTTCAAAAGTTGCTGCTTCATTAGCTCCAGTACGCCAAACCTTATCAAAGGGTACTAATCCGCCAAAAATTTCTCGATTTCGTTTTGAAGGTCTGTTATAAAACACTTTGAGTTTTAAATCATTTAATTTAAACTCAACAGTATCTTTGGGGCTTAAGCGTTTTTTAAAAATAATGTTATTAGAATACGCATAGATAAATATACCAACAGCTAAAATGGCTAGTAAAAAAATAATTCGTTTTAAAAATAGATTCATTATTCAAAATTTAACCTTGTAAATATAAAGCATCATTTTCTTTAAAAGAAACGTTAATATGTCATGCTTTGTTTTATCAACGAAAAAAAATAATTATCTTTTTTTGCAACATCTTAATTTAAGTGTCGTCTTTAAGTTGATAACTAACCAAAACACCAATAAGTGTGAGTACATTGACAATTGACATTGTTGAAAAATGTAAACAAAATGATCGTATAGCGCAAATGAAGTTATACAATCAATACTGTGATGGCATGTTTGTAGTAGCTAAACGTTTTGTAAAGGATTCTTTTGAAGCTGAAGATATCGTACAAGAGTCTTTTATTAAAGCATTTGCAAAACTACATCAATACAAGGCAGAAGTAACATTTGGTGCTTGGTTAAAACGTATCGTTATTAATAAGAGTATCGATTTTCTTAAATCTAAGAAGCAACACATGTTAGAATTAGATGAGGTGCACCTAAAGGTAATCGATTCAAATTATGAAGACGAATGGTTGGTTGATGATGCAATTACTTTAGACGAAGTAAAAGGCGCAATTAATGAGTTACCAGACAAGTACAAGTATGTTGTGATGTTATTTTTAGTAGAAGGTTATGACCATCAAGAAATATCAGAAATATTAAAAATAACTGAAGTCGCATCTCGTACACAATTATCAAGAGGTAAAGCAAAATTAAAAGAACGATTAACAATTTTACAAAATGGCACAAGACATTAGAAAATTGTTCAAAAATGAACAAAAAGTATTTAAGGATAAAATGCCAGAAGGGCATGAAGCTAGATTTTTGAAAAAACTGGATGAAGAACTTCCAGTAACATCATACAAAAGCAAATTTACATTTTTAAATATTGCAGCAAGTGTTGTTTTGTTAATAGGGTTTAGTTTTGGCGCATATCAATTAATAGGTTCAGAAGCAGAAGAGCTTCCTGTTGAAACAACAATAGCAAGAAAATCTTTAGGAGATATATCTCCACAGTTTAAGAAAGTTGAAGATTATTACTTAGCAAATATCAATTTAGAATTATCTAAAATGGAAGTTACGCCAGAAAGTAAAGAGCTTTTTGATGGCTATTTAGTAAAACTAGACGAATTAAATAAAGAATATACTCGTTTGGAAGAAGAGTTAGCTCAATCAGGACCCAATGAACAAACTATTAATTCATTAATTGATAATCTTAAATTACGTTTAAACCTATTGTATCGTTTAAAGGAAAAATTAAGTGAATTAAATAAATCTAATAACACTTTAGAAGAAGTACAAGCGTAATTCTTTTAAAAATTAAAAATTAAAAAATGAACAAGTTTAAATTTATAACAATTGCATTAGTTTTTTTAAGTGTGTTTAGCATAAATGCACAGCAAAAATTGCAAAAAA
Organism: uncultured Flavobacteriaceae bacterium; assembly: GCA_964418645.1. Lineage (GTDB taxonomy): Bacteria > Bacteroidota > Bacteroidia > Flavobacteriales > Flavobacteriaceae > JAADHG01. The sequence continues at coordinate 13,425 of CAYQME010000015.1, read as the reverse complement.
CCTCTCAATCTTTTAAAGCAAATAAGGACGTTACCTTAAATTTAGATACAAGCTATACAAATATTGAAATAGATACTTGGGATAAAAACGAAGTAAAAGTAGAGGCTTATATTGAAAGTAGTGAATTATCAAAAGCAGAACTTCAAGAAATTTTAAAAAATTGGGAAGTAGAAGTTGAAGGATCTGGAGCAAACATTTCTATTTCAACAGGAGGCAATTTTAACCCTAATTATAATTGGGATTTCAATTTTGAATTTGATGGGGAGGCTTTAAAAGCATTAGAAGACTTACAATTTGTAATGGCAGATATGCCAAAAATGCCAAAAATGCCAGAAATGCCAGAAATGCCTGAAATGAATTTCGAGATGCCAAAGATGCCAGAAATGCCTGAATTACCAGAATTACCAGAAGGTGTACATAATGTAAATTTCGATTTTGATGCCTATAAAAAAGATGGAGAAAAATATCTTAAAAAATGGAGTGAAAAATATGAAAAAAAGTACGGCAAAGAATATAAAGATAAAATGGAAGTTTGGGCTAAAGAGTTTTCTAAAACCGATTTTGATAAATACTCAAAAGAGATGGAAGCTTGGGGAGAGAAATTTGGAGAAGATTATGGAAAAAAAATGGAAGCCTTGGGAGAGAAATTTGGAAAGAATTTTGATAAAGATTATGAAGTAAAAATCGAAGAATGGAGTAAAAACATTGATGAGGATTGGGCTACAAAAATGGAAGAATGGGGAGATAAATTTGGAGAACAATTTGGTGAAGAATGGGAAGAGAAAATGGAAGAACATGGACGACTTTTAGAAGAAAAATTAGAAAAGCACGAAGGTGATTTTAGAGATTTGAAAAACAATAAGGTTATTAAAATCATAAAAATAAAAATGCCAAAAGACACAAAACTTAAGTTAAATGTGCGTCATGGTGAACTTAAAATTGTTTCATTAATACAAAACTTAAGAGCAGATTTATCACATTCAATATTACTAGCAGAGAGCATTAATGGAAGTAATACTTCCATTAATGCCTCTTATACTCCAGTGTTAGTTACCAACTGGAATGCAGGAGAATTAAAATTAAATTATGTTGAAAATGCTGTTTTAAAGAATGTGAACCACTTAATGTTAACTTCAAACTCTTCTAACATTGCCGTTGGTAAATTAATTGGAAATGCGATTATTAATGGTAGTTTTGGAGATTTAGAAATTGACAGCATAACAAATACATTTAATAATTTAAACTTAATTCTTGAAAATAGCGATGTTGTTGTGTCATTACCAAAAACCGATTATAATTTGCAATACCAAGGAAAGCGTACTCGTTTTCAACATCCGGATAAAAAGACAAAAGAAATTGTATCTACATTTTCTACTGGAAATTTAGATAGTAATAAAACAATTGTTATCAATGCAAAGTATAGTAATGTTATAATGCAATAAAAAAACCTAAACTTGTTAAAAGTCTAGGTTTTCTTTTTTTTATGTTATCATTCTGAGCTTGTCGAAGAATCCTTTCTAAATATTCAAGATTCTTCATGTCGTTTCACTTATTTAGAATAAGATATTAGTTAATCCTCAGTCAATACCCAATCACCTTTTGCAATTAAGGGTTCTGCTTGTTTATATTTTAGGGTTTTGTTTTCACCACTCATTACGTGCTTAATTGTAACACGATCATTACGTCCAATTTTTGGTCTTTCTCTAACAATGGTTTCCACAACTTGTTGTTGGCGTTGTGTGTTTGCACCAGCTGCTCTACTTTCAGCAGCACGTTCGTCCATATTCTGGATTTCTTCCTTAGTGGTCTTTACATTATCTTTTCTACGTGCTTTTGCTTCTTGAATAGTGTTTGCCGTTTCTTGCGGAATTTCTCCTTTAAACAAGAATGAAATTACATCTTTATTCACTTGATCAATCATTTGCTTGAATAATTCAAAAGATTCAAACTTATAAATTAATAAAGGGTCCTTTTGCTCATGTACTGCCAATTGTACTGATTGTTTTAATTCATCCATTTTGCGAAGATGTGTTTTCCAAGCGTCATCAATAATGGCTAAAGAGATATTCTTTTCAAAATCGGTAATTAACTGTTTTCCATTGGTGTTATAGGCTGTTTCAAGATCGGTAACCACTTGAAGACTTTTTACACCATCAGTAAATGGCACAACAATACGTTTAAATTTATCCCTTTGTGTTTCGTAAACATTTTGAATTACAGGAAACGCAAGGTCTGCATTGCGTTCCATCTTTTCTTTATAATGTGTAAAAGCTGATTTATATATTTTTGATGCAATTTCTTGTGCTGATAGATTTCCAAACTCTTCTTTAGTAATTGGAGAGCTCATAGAAAAATAACGAATGAGTTCAAACTCAAAGTTTTTATAATCGTTAGCGTCTTTATTGGTTTCAGCAATAATTTCTGAAGTGTCAAAAATCATATTTGCTAAATCTACTCGAAGACGTTCTCCAAATAAGGCATTATACCTTCTTTTATAAACAACTTCACGTTGGGCATTCATAACGTCATCATATTCCAATAATCGCTTACGAACTCCAAAGTTGTTCTCTTCAACTTTCTTTTGTGCACGTTCAATAGATTTAGAAATCATAGAATGCTGAATCACTTCGCCTTCTTTTAATCCCATTCTGTCCATCATTTTGGCAATACGTTCACTACCAAAAAGGCGCATTAAATTATCTTCTAAAGACACATAAAACTGTGAACTTCCTGGATCTCCTTGTCGACCAGCACGTCCTCGTAACTGTCTATCTACACGACGCGAATCATGACGTTCTGTACCAACAATAGCTAAACCACCTGCATCTATTACTTCATTGGATAATTTAATATCTGTACCACGACCTGCCATATTGGTAGCTATGGTTACTTGTCCTGGTTGTCCAGCTTCTGCAACAATATCTGCTTCTCGCTTATGAAGTTTTGCATTCAATACGTTGTGAGTTACTTTACGAATATTCAACATTTTTCCTAATAACTCACTTATTTCAACATTGGTTGTCCCAATAAGTACGGGACGTCCAGCGTTTGAAAGTTTCGTTACTTCGTCAATAACAGCATTGTATTTTTCACGTTTGGTTTTATATACTAAATCTTCTCTGTCGTCTCTTACAATTGGACGATTGGTTGGTATTTCGACCACATCCAATTTATAAATTTCCCAAAGTTCTCCAGCTTCAGTTACTGCAGTTCCTGTCATACCAGACAATTTACGATACATTCTAAAGTAGTTTTGTAAGGTAACTGTGGCAAAGGTTTGCGTAGCTGCTTCAATTTTTACATTTTCTTTAGCTTCTATCGCTTGGTGCAAACCGTCACTATAGCGACGACCATCCATAATACGACCCGTTTGCTCATCAACAATCATTACTTTGTTGTCCATAACAACATATTGAATGTCTTTTTCAAATAATGCGTATGCCTTTAATAGTTGGCTAAGGGTGTGTATACGTTCAGATTTTATTCCAAAATCTCGAAATAATTCTTCCTTAAGGACAGCTTCTTTTTCCGGAGTTAAGCCTTGAGATTCAATTTGAGCAATTTCCTGACCAATTTCTGGCATCACAAAAAAGTTTGGGTCGTCTTTACCAGAAAGATATTCTACACCTTTATCACTGAGTTCAATTTGATTATTTTTTTCATCAATTACATAGTATAACTCGGCATCAATCTTAGGCATTTCCCTATTGTTGTCCTGCATGTAAAAGTTTTCGGTTTTTTGAAGCAGTTGTTTTATACCTTCTTCACTCAAAAACTTAATAAGGGCTTTGTTTTTTGGAATTCCTCTAAAAACACGTAATAATTGAAATCCGCCTTCTTTTGTATCTCCTGAAGAAATTAGCTTTTTTGCTTCAGCTAAAACACCAATTAAAAATTTTCGCTGTACGCTAACAATATCATCAATTTTAGGCTTTAACTCATTAAACTCATGCTTATCTCCTTGCGGAATTGGACCAGAAATAATTAATGGTGTTCTTGCATCATCAACTAAAACAGAATCTACTTCATCAACAATAGCATAATGGTGAGGACGTTGCACCAAATCGTTTGGCGAATGTGCCATATTATCACGTAAATAATCGAATCCAAATTCGTTATTTGTACCATAGGTAATATCCGCATTATAGGCTTTTCGTCTGCCTTCAGAGTTTGGTTGATGGTAATCAATGCAATCTACACTCATACCATGAAACTCAAAAATAGGAGCCATCCACGCACTATCACGTTTTGCTAAATAATCATTAACCGTTACAAGGTGTACGCCTTTTTCTGTAAGTGCATTTAAATAAACAGGAAGTGTAGCAACCAATGTTTTACCTTCACCTGTTTGCATTTCGGCAATTTTACCTTGATGCATAGCGATACCACCAATAAGTTGCACATCGTAGTGCACCATATCCCAAGTAATAGGTTTTCCAGCAGCGTCCCAAGAGTTTAACCAAGTTGCGTTTTCTCCATCTAAGTTTACATAGTCTTTACTACCAGATATTTCACGATCAAAAGTTGTAGCTTTAACTGTAATACTTGTATTGTTTACAAAACGTTTTGCAGTTTCTTTTACTACAGCAAATGCCTCAGGTAATATGTCGTTTAAGACATTTTCTGTAACAGCATAAGATTCATCTTTTAGTGCATCAATTTCTAGATAGATATCTTCTTTTCTATCGATATCCTCACTTGTATCTGCTTCTCCTAAAAGTAAAGAGATTTTTTCTTCTATACTTTTTCGTGCTTCAGCAATTTTGGATTTGAATTCTACAGTTTTAGCACGAAGTTCATCATGTGATAGGCTTTCAATTTGTGATTCGAAAGATTTTATTTTTTCCACTAAAGGCATCATAGCCTTTACATCTTGTTTGGATTTATCTCCAACAAATACTTTAAGTACTGAATTTAAAAAACTCATTATATCGATTTATTTTTAGTCTTTGACCAAATAGGCTGTCAAAGATACTATTTGTTGTTATGTTAAATGAAAAAATAGCGCACAAAAAAAGTCTCAAACGAGACTTTTAACTATTTTTAGGATTTGTAATTAGTATTCATCCTCGTTCCAAAGATAATCATCATCTGTGGGATAGTCTGGCCAAATCTCACTAATCGAATCATATGAGTCTCCTTCGTCTTCAATAGCTTGTAAATTCTCTACAACTTCTAGAGGAGCACCTGTTCTAATAGAATAATCTATTAATTCATCTTTGGTTGCTGGCCAAGGTGCATCACTTAAATAGGAGGCTAATTCTAATGTCCAATACATTTCTTACAGATTTATATTTTGCAAAAATAATTTTTTAGTTGAAAAAGTCAAGTAAAAAAAGCATTATTTCATCATTATTTTTAAGAACGTTAATTTTTTACTGTAATTTTTGAGGCTAAAGTGTTTTTACAGTCTTATTTTATTGAGTTGAGATGTAATTTATGAGTTCTTTTTAGGAATCCATTTTACTTCATCTGCTTGCAGGTCTTTAGACAATTTTCGTGCCAATACAAAAAGATAGTCAGATAGACGGTTAAGGTAAGTTAGCACTTCGGCTTGAAAAGGTTCTAGTTTATTAAGTGCTGAGGCTAAACGCTCAGCTCTACGACATACGCAGCGAGCTATGTGACAGAATGACACCGTTTGATGCCCACCAGGTAATACAAAATGTGTCATTTGGGGAAGTTGACTATTCATATCGTCAATTTCATGTTCTAGAAGTTCAATATCTTCATTAGAAATTTTAGGGATGTTTAAGCGTTCTTTACCGCTTTTTAATATTGTCTTTTCAGGATCAGACGCTAAAACAGCACCAATTGTAAAGAGTTTATCCTGAATATTAATGAGAATATTTTTGTAATGTGTGTCTATATCTTGATCGCGAAGCAAACCAATATGTGAGTTTAACTCATCCACAGTGCCATAACTTTCAATACGAATATGGTGTTTAGGGACTCTTGTGCCTCCAAATAAAGTTGTTGTGCCTTTATCTCCTGTTTTGGTGTAGATTTTCATCTGTTGGTTTATATTGTTTTAGAGGTCAGATGTAATTCGCATAGTAAATGTTCAATTAAATTAGATTTCATTCAGTATGCTCATTTCATTCAGTATGCTCATTTCATTCAGTATGCTCATTTCATTCAGTATGCTCA
>CAYQME010000015.1:0-7039 GCA_964418645.1 uncultured Flavobacteriaceae bacterium | reverse complement strand
ATTTCATTCAGTATGCTCATTTCATTTGCTACGCAAGTTAAAAGTTAAAAGGCAAAAGACAAAAGATTTACAGACGAATAGTGAAATGTTCTTTTTGTTGTTCTTTTCTAAAAAAGATAAAACCCCAGTGAAAAGTATCAATGCTTACAGTTACTTTTGCGTGTTGCTTTATTGTTTCCCAAGCTGAGGACATGTCTTTAGACCAATAAATGTCATCAAAAATAAAAACAGTATTGTTATGTGTCTTTGGTAATAATGTTTCAAAATATTTGAGTGTTGCCTCTTTTTGATGGTTACCATCGAAATATACAAGATCAAAAGTGTTCTCTTTTAAAGTCTTCAATATTTCGGAGAAATCACCAGTTAATACTTCAATATTATATAAATGCAATTGTTTTAACTTTTCTCTTGAAAACTTTGCAAGATTAGGACAGCCTTCGATTGTAGTAATGTTTCCATTAAGATTCCCCATGCTTAGAGCATGAGTACCAATTCCGAGTGATGTGCCAAGTTCAAGACTGTTATTATAATTAAAATAGCTAATTAACCTGTATAATAACTTTGCTCTGCCCTTTGAAACACTCACGTTTTTTGCGATTTGAGTGATAACGCGTTTACTTTGCTTTGTTGTTTTAGAACCAGCACCTAAATCGGTAACTTCAATGGTGTTTTTGTTTTTTAGTAATGATGCTCGGTATAGTTCAATTTCTGAATATTCTTTATAAATAGTTTTATCATAAAAGCATTTTGTGACTAGATTAAATACAAATGGAGAGTGTATACCATGTTGATTGGTTGATTTTAAAAGAAATTTTAAATATGCTTTTATTTGATAGGACATGGTTAATTTTCTAATTTCTCTAGTAATTCCATCCAACGTAATTCCTTTTCTTCAATGGTTTCAATAATGTGTTGCAATTGAGTTGATAATTCATTTATTTTTTCTGAAGATAAAGATTCATCATTAAATTTAACTTCCAATTCTTTTTTATCGTGTTCTAAAGACTTGAGTTTACTTTCAATGTTTTTAAGTTCTTTTTGCTCATTGTATGAAAGTTGGCTGTTTCTGTCTTTTTTCCACTGTTTTTTTTCAGGTTTTTTTTCAGATGCATCAATATTTTTAGGAATGCTATCTTCATAAGTTCTAAAATCACTATAATTTCCAGGAAAATCATCAATGATACCTTGTCCTCTAAACACAAATAAATGATCTACAATTTTGTCCATAAAATAGCGATCGTGAGTCACAACAACTATACATCCAGGGAAATCTAGTAAAAAATTCTCGAGCACATTTAAGGTTACAATATCCAAATCGTTTGTAGGTTCGTCAAGAATTAAAAAGTTTGGATTTTGAATAAGTATTGTGCATAAGTATAAGCGTTTTCGTTCACCACCACTTAATTTTTCAACAAAATCGTATTGTTTTTTCCTATCGAATAAAAAACGTTCTAATAATTGTTGAGCACTTATTTGTCGTCCTTTTTTTAGTGGAATATAATCACCGAACTCCCTTACAACATCAATTACTTTTTGATTTGGTTTTACTTCTATTCCATCTTGAGTGTAGTACCCAAATTTAACTGTTTCACCAAGGATTATTTTTCCAGAATCTGGTTTAAGACTATTTGTAATTAAATTTAAGAATGTTGTTTTTCCAGAACCATTTTTGCCAATAATACCAATGCGTTCTCCTTTTTGAAAAACATAATCAAACTTTTTAAGCATGATATTATCATCAAAAGCCTTGCTTACGTGATGTAACTCCAAAATTTTGCTTCCTAGACGTTCCATATTAATTTCTAACTGCACTACATGGTTTTGCCTGCGTTTATGTGCACGTTCTTTTATTTCATAGAAATCATCAATCCTAGATTTAGATTTTGTAGTACGCGCTTTTGGTTGACGACGCATCCAATCGAGTTCTTTCTTGTACAGTTGTTTGGATTTGTTCGTTTCTACAGCTTCACGTTCTATTCGTGCTTCCTTTTTAATGAGGTAATACGAATAGTTTCCTTTGTAATTAAAAATTTCACCTTGATCTAATTCAATAATTTCGTTGCATATACGCTCTAGAAAATAGCGGTCATGAGTAATCATAAAAAGCGTGATGTTTTCCTTTGCAAAAAAGCTTTCTAACCATTCTATCATTTCTAGATCAAGATGATTGGTCGGCTCGTCAAGAACCAATAAATCAGGTTTATTTATTAGAGCATTAGCTAATGCGAGACGCTTTTTTTGCCCACCAGATAACAGGCTCACTTTTTGATCTAAAGTTTCAAGTTTTAATTTAAAAAGTATTTGTTTGTATTGTGTTTCAAAATCCCATGCGTTATTGCGTTCCATAGCTTCAAATGCTTTTTGATAAGCTTCTGAGCTTTCAGGGTTATGTAATGCTTCATGGTACGAATTAATAACATTAAGAATAGGATTGCCAGAATCAAAAATAGTTTCTTCAACAGTTAAGTTGTTATTTAATTCTGGGTCTTGTGATAGAAATGAAACTTTTAACCCTTTTCTAAAAATTACCTGACCTGAATCTGCTTCATTTTTCCCAGATAGGATATTTAATATCGAGGTTTTTCCTGCTCCGTTTTTGGCAACAAAAGCAATTTTTTGATCTTTATGTATACTAAAAGAAATATTTTGAAAAAGTGTTAATTCTCCATAAGATTTTGATATGTTCTCTACTGTTAGATAATTCAAGTCCTTTTTTGTGCAAATAAAGCATAAAAATCCAAAAAAAACGTTAGCTGTTTTTATTTTGCCTACTAAAAGCTATATTTGTGTATAATCAATTCGCCTCAATATGAAGAAATTCATTGCTAGTATAGTGCTTATTTTTAGTGTTTTAGTAACATCTTGTATTTCGCAAAAGGACACTGTTTATTTACAGAATGAAAACGGCAATACAGATATTTCTCAAACTATTTTAGAAAAGCAAAAACCGTATCGAATTCAAATTAACGATATATTAAATATTCGTGTAAAGTCTCTAGATCAAGAAGGTGTTCAAATATTTAATCCAATTGGAGATAAAAATCTAAATGCTACTGGAGCTGAGCGTGCCTATTTTGATGGATTTACGGTGGATTTACATGGAGAGATTAGAATACCTACATTGGGAAAAATAAATGTTTTAGGGTATAGTACTGAAGAAATAGAGCAAATTCTGGAGAAAAAATTGCTTGCTGAACAGTTTAAAGAAGCGGCAAACATTTTTGTTACGGTAAAACTATCAGGCTTAAGGTTTACCGCTAATGGAGAAGTAGGTAATCCTGGGACTGTGACTCTATTTCAAGAACGTGTTAATATTTTTGAAGCCATAGCTAATGTTGGTGAGATTCCTATAACTGGCGATAAAAAAGACATTATGATTATTAGACAATATCCACAAGGACAAAAAATACATCATTTAGACCTTACAGATATTAATGTGATGAATTCACCGTTTTACTATATTCAACCCAATGATATAATCTATGTGAAGCCGCTTAAACAAAAATCTTGGGGAACAGGAACCACTGGCGTACAATCTTTAACTACTATAATATCTGTATTATCTTTAGTAACCACAACTATTTTACTTTTAAGACTTTAAATAAAACCCAATGAATGAGGATTTTAATCTTAACGAATTACACTCTAATTTTGATATTAAAGGGTTTGTATTTAAAGTATTAGGCTTTTGGAAAATGATTCTTTTAAGTTTAGCTATAGCTTTTGCAATTGCGTACTCTACCAATATAAGAAAGCAAAATATTTATGCTTTGGATTCCTTAATTTCAGTGGAAAACGATCAAAACCCTTTCTTTACTACAAATACAAGTATTTCGTTTAATTGGGGAGGCGTTACAAGCAAAGTTCAAACGGTTATTACAACACTAAAAACAAGAAGTCATAATGAAAAAGTTATCGATTCTTTACAATATTATATTCAGTATTTAACTCAAGGAAAATATCGAAAAAATGATGTTTATAAAAATGTGCCTTTTGTCGTTACTATAGATAAATTAAAACCCCAAGTTTTAGGGCATCCAATAACAATAACCTTTTTAAGTAAAGATACTTTTGAGCTCTATTCAAATTTTGAAACAGAAAGAGGACAAGGACAAATTTATAAAACCAAAGAAAGATTTGGAATTCCATTACCAAAAGGACAATACTCTAAAACATATCGTCTTGGAGAAATAATTGAAACGCCTTTTTTTAATGGCATTATAGTGGCTAGAGATGATACTGAAGTTTTATCTAACCAAGAGTATTTTATTAATTTTTTAAACTTCGATAATGTAGTTAATCAATATAAAAATGGTATAAGTGTTAAAGCGTTTGCTAAAGGGTCGTCAGTATTAACATTAAGGCTTACAGGATCTAATAAATCTAAAATTGTAGATTATTTAAATGCAACAGTTTCTATTTTAAAAAGCACACAATTAGATCGTAAAAACTTATACGCAACCAATACCATTAAGTTTATTGATAGTACAATGAGCAATGTCTCTAAAGAGTTAAAAGCTGTTGAAAATGAGATGAATTCTTTTAGATCACAGAATAAAATATTTGATATTGATGAAGAAAGCGGTAGAGTTTCAGAGAGATTAAGAGAATACGAAGTAAATAAAACTGAAATTAACTCTAAAATAGATTATTTAAGTTCATTACAGACCTATTTAGAAACTAAAACCGATTACACAAATATAGCTGCACCTACAAGTGTAGGCATTGAAGAGGCAAGTATAGTTGCAAGTGTACAGCGTATTATTGAGTTATCTATTACGCGTCAAAAATTAGAATACACGACACGTGAATCGTCCAGCCAGTTTAGAAATATTGACCGACAAATAGATGCCGAAAAAAATGTGCTATTAGAAACTATTAAAGAAACAAAAAAAACGTTTGCAAGGCAATTAAATTCCATTAATAGTATGATTGCTACTTTTGAAACCAAGTTGAGTAAACTTCCCAAAGATCAACAAGAATTTTTAAAAATACAGCGCAAATTTAATATAAGCGAGGAAGTTTATAATGTTTTCCAAGCAAAGCGTAGCGAAGCAGCAGTTGTAAAAGCTGCAAATGTTTCAGACATTAATGTTATAGATGAAGCCAAAGATATTGGTGGTGGTTTAATAGGTCCTAACAAACGTTTAAATTATTTGATAGCCTTATTTGTTGGGATATTGTTCCCGTTAATAGTAATAATAATAATAACCTTTTTAGATAATAATATTCATACAGTTACAGAAATTGAAAGACTTTCTAAAATACCAGTACTTGGAGTTATTGGTAAATATAAGAGTGAAGGAAGTTTAGCAGTGTACAATAATCCAAAATCTGCAATTGCTGAAGCCTTTAGGGCAATTCGCTCAAGTCTGAAGTTTATTTATAAAACGCAAAACATAAAGGGTTCAAAAACAGTACTTGTAACGTCTTCAGTAAGCGGAGAGGGTAAAACGTTTTGTTCAATAAATATTGCCACAGTTTTTGCTTTAACAAATAGAAAAACAGTATTGGTAGGTTTAGATTTACGCAAACCAAAGATTTCTAATGATTTTAACGTTAAAAATGATATAGGCGTTGTTGATTATTTAATAGGCTCTAAAAACTTAGAAGAGATCTCTCAAAAAACATTTATAGATAATTTAGATGTAATCGTTTCGGGATCTGTACCACCAAATCCATCAGAATTATTGATGAGTGATAATATGGATACATTTATTTCTGATTTAAAGACGTATTACGATATTATAGTTTTGGATTCGCCACCTTTAGGTTTAGTTACCGATGCTATTGAGTTGGTTGAGTATGCTGATGCTACTATATATATGATTCGACAAAATTACTCTAAGAAAGACATGCTTTCACTAATTAACGATAAATATAAAAGAGGAGAGGTAAAGAATATTAGTTATGTGTTAAATTATTATACACATAAAAAACGACAAGGTTATGGCTATGGTTATGGCTACGGTTATGGCTATGGATATCATAATAATGAGAAAGATAATAGGTCAATTTTAAAGCGATTGAAATCTATATTTAAAATTAAATCATAAAGAGGAACTATTTTTGATATCAAAAACAAATAAAAACATCAAGCGGGCTTTTGATGTATTATTAGCCATTTTTTTAATTCCATTGGCGATTGTTCCTTTAGTTTTGTTTTTAGTTTTAGCAACTATAGATACAAAACAGATTGGTCTATTTTCACAGAAAAGAGTTGGAAAAAATGCTAAACTGTTTAAGATATATAAAATTAGAACACTTAAAAAAGGAAAACATATTCTAGGTCATTTAGATGATTATGCTTCAAAACATGGTAAGTTTTTAAGAGCATATAAGCTAGACGAATTACCACAATTGTTTAATGTACTCATTGGAGATATGAGTTTTGTTGGTCCAAGACCAGATATTGAAGGATTTGCAGATGCATTAGAAGGAGAGGATATAATGATTTTAGAAATAAAACCTGGTGTTACTGGTCCAGCCACAATTAAATACAAGAACGAAGAAGACCTTTTAGCGTTGCAAGACGACCCCGAAAATTACAATAGAACGATTATTTGGAAAGATAAGGTTGAAATAAATAAAATGTATATAAAAGATTGGAGTTTTTATTTAGATTTGAAATATATACTACAATCAATTTTTAGTAAATAATGAATGCTGAAAACAAAATAACAATTATTGGTCTTGGATATGTTGGGCTTCCCTTAGCAGTTGAGTTTGCTAAAAAATACCAAGTTGTTGGATTTGATATTAATGAAGATAGAATTAAGGAGTTAAAACAAGGTGTAGATAAAACTTTGGAAGTAGAAAATAACAACCTAAAACAAGTTTTAATTAACGATTTAGAGAGAGAAAAAGGCCTGTATATAACTTCAAACACTCAAGACCTTGTAACTTCAAATATTTATATTGTAACTGTACCAACGCCAACAGATGCGTTAAATAAACCTGTGCTCACACCTTTAGTTAAGGCGAGTGAAACAGTAGGCAAAGTATTATCAAAAGGTAATATTGTAATATATGAATCTAC
>CAYQME010000014.1:0-46186 GCA_964418645.1 uncultured Flavobacteriaceae bacterium | reverse complement strand
CTGGTGCTTACATTATTAAACTGAATACTAACATCCTAAGCATTAATAAAAAAGTGGTCGTTGACTAAATCAAATTGAAAGAGAAATCTTAATCTCTTAAATTTGAGAAAAACATGGTATTTCATCGATTAAAAGTATTTTTACGCATTTCAACGGATATATTTGCGTTTCATAGAATAATTGTTTATTTATGTTTAAATTAATTAGTCCCAAACTAATAATTTAACCTCTTATGAACAATATTACCTTAATAAAACGAAGGTATATTATATCTATAATGCTGTTTTTAATACTAAGCAGTACAAACTTTGCACAATCAACGCCTACCAATTTTAACGCTGGAGCATGTGTTATAGATATGGGGATAATTCCACAAACCGCAAATAATGGCTTAAGACCATATGGTTTAATTCAAGAATTAGTTAGTGTGCATGAAATTCCTGTATATTGGATTATCGATGACACTAAATCTTTTGTTTCTGCTACTGGAAAAGTTGACCAAACCGATTTAACAGTAACTGGAACCATTAATTCAAACCCAGCAAGTACTGGTATAACCGTAGACTTAAAATCAGGCCCTTTTTTAATTCCAGCAGAATTTATGGTTGATGCTCAAGCCGTTATAGAATCTTGGATTGCTACAAGTACTGGAGCTGGAACAGATAAACTAACCGTATATTGGAACTTAGATGCTATTACCGCAGCTCCTGTACATGGTACTCTTTACAGTTTCCCCACAGTCTCTATTTATCCAGTAGGTGGAGATGTTGCATCACCACTTCCAACAGATGTTGAAACAGCTTTTTACACACCTGCAGGAATTACAACTGGATTTACAAAAACAGCTCCTAAAGATATAGGCACTTGTGACCAAATATATGTACTTTCCCATCATACTGATCCTGATACAGATTGGGATCAAGCAGATATTAATGCCTTTTATGACTTTGTCATAGACGGCGGAAATGTTTGGTTGGGTTGTCATGATGTTAGTTTAACAGAAAATGTATTAACAACAACATCTGATGCTTCCAACCCTACTCGTGGGGTAAATCAGCTTAATTTTTTATCTAATAGTGGGTTAATCCCTTATAGTGATCTTCTAAATGTTAGCACTAATTATCCTTGGTTAACTGATTATGCAGATGGTTTTGATCAAATTTTAGAACATGATAATACATTTATTAACACCAATATAAATTATGATATAACGACCGCCTCAGATCCTTTCATGCAATTTATGGGAAATGTTCATCCTGCTCTAAATGGTAATTCTGAGCATATTTATGTCCCTCTTGATGATGTCGGAGGCTCAACAGGAGGGTGGCGTTCTACAACTACTGTGAGTGTTTATGATCCATCAAATACACAAATTCCAACGAGGTCTAAAGGTCGAGCAGGTCCTATTGTTTATGGTCCAGCTTATGGAAATACAGCTTATGGAACAGTGTTATATCAAGGTTCTCACATAAGTAAGGGAAATAATGTTGCTAATTTTGCTCCTGAACATATTGCTGAACTAAGGATATTTGGTAACTTCCTATTAGAATCTGTTCTAGAAACATCGCCACAAATTACTGTTCCTGAATTACCACCAATAACAATAAGTTGTGGTGACAGTTTAATAGTAAATGCTACTGTTGATGGTGAGCCATATCCAAATAACACTTATCTATGGGAATATGAAGTCATTAGTGGTACTACAACTGCACCTGTTACATTTACACCAAATAATGCAGCAACAACTACAATTTATTTTCCATCAAATGTAGGAGAAGTAGTTTTTAAAATTACTCTAACATTTACAAGTACTCCAGATGGCGGATGCTCTAATCCTGTAATAGCAAAATATATATCAGTAGTTACTGTAAATGAAGCAACAACGTCTAATGCAGGTCCTGACCAAATATTAAATGCTTCTAATTGTGGTATAACATCTCTATTAATGGCAGCAACTAATACTGCAGGGTATACAGGCACATGGTCTATAATATCAGGTACTGGTGGTAGCTTCGCAGATATCAATGATGCTAATACAATATTTACTGGACTTGCAAGTACATCTTATGTCTTACGTTGGTCTATTACTTGTGCAGAAGATGATGTTCAAATTAGCTTTGCAAATAACTGTTCTAATCTTGATTTTGATGGTGTTAACGATAATATTACATTTGATGATAACTACAATTTTAGTGGTGCCTTTAGTATTGAATTATGGATAAAGCCTTCTTCTTTATCCGGTACACAAAGTATTATTTCTAAAAGAGATGCTAATAATTTAACTACAGGATACGATCTTAAACTGGTAAATAGCACACTTTCTTTTAATTGGAATAGTTCAGGCTCTCTATCATCTCCTTATCCTCTGGGAACTAATAGGTGGTACCATATTGCAGTTACATTTGACAATACAACTTATCTATTATATATAGATGGTGTTGAAATAAATAGTAGCTCTGGTGTTGTCCCTACTAATAACAATTTTGAATGTATTGTTGGAGCTATGGATCAAAATATCACATCCACTCTAGACCCAATTAATTATTTCAATGGTTGGCTAGACGAATTACGTATTTGGAATGTAGCATTAACTGAGGCTCAAATACGTCAAATGATGAACCAAGAAATTGGAGCAAATGACGATAGTGTTATTGGTAGTATAGCACCTATTGAAATTCCTGGGTTAAATTGGAATTCAGATTTAACAGCCTATTATCAAATGAATCAAAGTACTGATATTAGTAATGGTAATATTATTGAATATACTGGAAATACTATTACTGGTAAACTAAGAAACATTACTACTTCTCAAGCCGAATCCACTCCATTACCTTATACAACTAAAGCAGATGGTGCCTGGAATGACGACTCTGCTTCTACTCCATGGACCTATGGAAATTCTGTGTGGAATATTCCAAATAGTTTAAGCGTTGATGGTTTCACAGTAATCGATTGGAACATCGTTCAAACCAATCATAATATAACTATAGACACTTATGCCAATCTTGGGCGTGAGCGTTCCGTTCTTGGGCTTATTGTTGGGAGTAATGAACTCCAAGTTAATGGAGATACTGCATCAGGTACTGGGAATGGGCTTACTGTCACACACTACCTCAAACTTGATGGTACACTTGACCTTGAAGGAGAATCACAACTCATTCAATCCGCTAATAGTGATTTAGACGTGACCAGTAGTGGTGTATTAGAACGGGACCAACAAGGTACTGCCGATCTTTATACCTATAACTATTGGGCGGCTCCTGTAGGAATTAGTAATACAACATCTAATAATAACAGTTATACTTTGCCGGATATATTATATGATGGTACGACGCCAATAGCAACTCCCTCTGCGCCTCCTAAACCAATTAACTTCTTATTATCTGGTTATAATGGAACTACTGGAGATCCTATTAGTATTGCCGATTATTGGGTGTGGAAATTTAGTAACCAACTCAGTGATGATTATGCCTCGTGGCAACATGTCCGTAGTACAGGATCGCTCTCTCCTGGTGAAGGCTATACCATGAAAGGTGTTACCGATACAGGTGGGGCTATCTCTAACGAACAAAATTATGTCTTTAATGGGAAACCACATAACGGTCATGTTACATTAACTCTCTCGGCTGGTAATGATTACCTTGTTGGAAATCCTTACGCATCTGCTATTGATGCTGATGAATTTATTAAAGACAATATAAGTGTTGGAAATGGTGGTAGAGCGGCTACAAATATTATTAACGGAACTCTTTACTTCTGGGAACACTTTGCTAGCTCAACACATAATTTAGGAGAATATCAAGGTGGTTATGGTACTTATACACTTATGGGTGGCGTGACCGCAATATCTAACGATGTACGTATAAATAACTCAGGCGCCTTAGGTACTAAAACACCGAAACAATACATCCCTGTAGGTCAAGGATTCTTTGTTACTGCTGCTACTGGTGGTACAGTCTCCTTTAAAAACAGCCAGCGTATCTTTAAAACAGAAGCCTCTGATCCTTCTGTGTTTATGAAAGCCAATTCCGGTAAGCAAAAAAATAGTGTCGCTAGTAGTACTAATGCAAATACAAACCTAATTACCGATACTAGACCAAAAATTAGATTCATATTAGACTCGCCTAAAGGCTATCACCGACAACTATTATTAGGGGCAGACTTAAATGCCAGTGACTCCTATGATATTGGTTATGATGCCTTACTTATTGAAGACAATAAAGAAGATATGTTCTGGGTCTTTGACAATAATAACTTCATCATTCAAGCAGTGGATAATTTTAGTGATAATAATGTTTTTCCGTTAGGTGTAATAATAAATCAAGCAGGAATGACTACTATCAAAATTGACGCGTTAGAAAATATCCCTGAATCCATAGATATTTTCGTATATGATAAGGAATTGAATATTTTTCATGATCTAAACCTTTACCCATACAATATCAATCTACCAATTGGTGAATATTTAAATAAGTTTGAAATTGTGTTACACAATAAGAGTTTATCAACCAAAGATAAGTACTTGACCGGTGTTGACATTAATTACGCTAATGCAATAAAAAGTATTATCATAACTAATCTTAATCATAGCAATATAAATGTTATCAGGATGACTAACTTGCTAGGTCAAGAAGTATTCTCAACCAAAGATTATGGTTCAAAAAACTATTGTGAAATAAAAACGAAACCGTTTAGCTCAGGTACTTATATTTTAACTGTGGTTACAGATAAAGGAACCGTAATTAAAAAAGTGATTGTAGAATAAAAATAAATCGCTCAGAAACTGAAACCTTAAACCTTAAAAAGCTCTAATTATTCTTAGAGTTTTTTTTATTTCAATGCAGATATAAGTTCTTCTAGAGATACTGTTTGTTGTTCTCCAGAAGTCATGTTTTTAAGAGAAAAATTATTATTTTGTAGTTCTTTATCTCCAACCAAAACCACATTAGAAATTTGTCGCCTATTGGCATAATTCATTTGTTTTTTCATTTTAGAATTATCTGGATACAACTCTGCATTAATGTCATTATCTCTTAAAATTTTAATTGCTTTTAAACAAAACATTGCTTCCACATTACCAAAATTAATAAAAAGAACATCTATTGTATTTGAAACTGTTTCTGGAAAAAGATTTAATTCTTCCAGCACTAAATAAATTCTATCTAAACCAAAACTAATTCCAACACCACTTACATTTTTAAGCCCAAAAATTCCAGTAAGGTCGTCATAACGACCACCTCCACCAATAGAACCCATATTTACTGTTTTGGGTGCTGAAACTTCTAAGATTGCGCCTGTGTAGTAGTTTAAACCTCTTGCAAGTGTAACATCTAATTCTAAAGTAGCTGTTTTAAGTTTTAAAGTAGAAATGGCATTATCAATAAATTCCAATTCTTTAATACCTCTTAAACCATCTTTGGAAGTATTTAATATAGATTTTAAACTTTCAACTTGAGACTCAAAAGATCCCGATATATTAAACAAAGGCTGCAATTTATTAATCCCTTCTTGTGGAATGCCTTTGCTCAACATTTCTTCTTTAACCTTCTCCGCTCCTATTTTGTCTAGCTTATCTAAAGCCACTGTAAAATCAATAAGCTTATCTTTGGCGCCTATAACCTCGGCTATTCCAGTTAATATCTTACGATTATTTATTTTAATAGTAACACCTTCTAAACCTAAACTAGAAAACACATCGTCATACAACTGTACAAACTCTACTTCTTGCCATAAAGACTTAGACCCGACTACATCGGCATCACATTGGTAAAACTCTCTAAAGCGACCTTTTTGAGGTCTATCTGCTCTCCAAACTGGTTGGATTTGGTAACGTTTAAAGGGGAATTCTATCTCATTTTGGTGTTGTACAACATAGCGTGCAAAAGGGACAGTAAGATCATAACGAAGGGCTTTTTCAGAAATTTTCGAAGTCATTTTATTTGAATCTCTCTGATTATACAAATCATTATCTACTTTGTTTAAATAATCTCCAGAATTTAAAATCTTAAAAATCAAACGGTCTCCTTCTTCGCCATACTTTCCCAATAAGGTATCTGAATTTTCAAAACTTGGTGTTTCAATAGGTTGAAATCCAAAGCGTTCGAAACTCGCTTTAATAGTTGCGAAAATATAATTGCGTTTTGATACTTGTTCAGGAGAAAAATCTCTAGTGCCTTTTGGAATGCTTGGTTTTTGTGCCATAATGTGTCCTGCTTTTCGACTATACTCAAGATAAACTACAGCAGGAATCTTCTTAATTATTTAAATATCTTTTAATAGTGGATTCCTACCTTCGCATGAATGACAAAAATAAATAATATACCGTCAATGTGAGCTTTTTCATTAAAAAAGTGTAGCAATCTCATAAATTAAAACTTAATAAAAGTAGTAAAACAAAATAACAAACAGATTACCGTGTCTTTCGTCCTGGTAATGACTTTAAAATTCCAATTTATTACCCAATCAATTTCTCAAAATACTTAAAAAGGTCTCCTTTGGTAATCAATGAGC
The DNA here is from genome assembly GCA_964418645.1 of uncultured Flavobacteriaceae bacterium. Classification (GTDB taxonomy): domain Bacteria; phylum Bacteroidota; class Bacteroidia; order Flavobacteriales; family Flavobacteriaceae; genus JAADHG01. The sequence goes on along the minus strand of CAYQME010000014.1, from coordinate 39,676 downwards.
CTTGTTGTATCAATTCAAACTTATTTAATTGCTTATCCACAGAATAATCTTTTTTCGCATTAAACAATTCAACATCTTCACTCATTAAGTTTTCTCTTAGCCAAGAAAAGCCTTCTCTTGTAGTTAGGTCTATAGTTTCATTTTTTAGTTTAACTCCTATAAGTCCAATTTGAGTTTCTGCCAAATGAAACAAATACATATGCTGTGGCGATATATTTTCTAAATATTTCGCTTTATTTAAAACACCTTCCCAAACCAAATCACTAAAAGTGTCCAATTCTTGTTCTGCCAATTCTGGCTTATTAGCTTTAATGTTACTCCATTCATCAGCAGTAACCGATTGTGTAGCTAAAAAATTGATGAACTCTTTATGTAATTCTTCAAATTGTTCTTTTGATAATCTTGTATATTTCACTCTTTATTATTTATATGTTAAAAATTAAAAGAGATTCTTCACTGTGTTCAGAATGACAAAACAAAAAATGCGCTCTTTAATAAAGAGCGCAAATTTAATGATATATATTTTATTTTCTTAAAAAATATAACGTAAACCAAACTGCATTTGCCATCTAGAAGCTAAACTAGAATCGTATCCAAAAGTATCTATTTGATTTGTGTTGAACGTATACGTAGGATTACCACTACCATCAACCGAAACACCAATAGGTTGAATATTATTAGGTTGTTGAATTAATCCCCATTCTGAACTCAAAAGATTTCCAATATTTAAAATATCGATACTAAATTGAATAGTATTTGTTTTATCACCAGAAACTTTAAAGTTAAAATCTTGTAAGAATTTAACATCCCATTTACCTCTCCAAGGGGCAAGTGCTCCGTAACGTTCAGCATATTGACCTCTACGACCACTTAAGTAATCGTCTTGTGCAATAAAGGCGTCAAAAGCAGCACCTTGACCAGCTCCAGAGAAAGACATTTGATTAATCTCTGAAGATGTTGGAATATAAATTAAATCATTAATACGAGAGCCATCTCCATTAATATCTCCTCCATAAACATAATTAAAACGACCACCTTGTGCATATTCAAAGAAGGTAGAAATTGTAGTAGACCATGCATCACTACCATACGTCCATTTTTTACTTGCAACACCGATAAATCGATGAGTATTCCCATATTTAGAATACGCTAATACATCCGCATTTGCATCACCTACAACAGGGTTTCCAGCAAAAGCATCGCTTGTAATTTCAGCTTCAATAGAATTTACATCTTTGGCATTTAAATAACTATAGGCTAACATAGCATATAAACCGTCTTTAAAAGTTTTCTGTGCTTTTATAGAGGCATTCCAAATGCGTCCTTTATCAGAATTTGAAAACACAAAAGCTCCTGCTCCTGCTCCAAATGGAGTAAGCACGTCACTAGGTGTATAAATGGCTCTGTTATCCACACCATTTAAATTGCCAGAAGGAGCATCTAAGCCCCAGTTTTGAACACTTGGACCATTAATATCTTTAGTATAAGACACATCAGCCGTTACAATTAAACCATCTTCAAATCTTTTATCAACTCCAAAATTAGTTCTCCAAACTTGTGGAAATTTATAGTCAGGATCTACAGCTTGCAAGAAAAAAGCATCAGGTGCTGCAACTTGGTTTCCTAACCATACAAAAGGAAAACGTCCAGTAAACGTCCCTGTTCCTCCACGAAGCTGGAATGTATCATCGCCTTTTACATCATAATTAAAACCAACTCTTGGTGAGTACAACCACTTATTTGTTGGCATTTGTGTATTATCTATTAATACAGTTTCTCCAGTATTAGGGTTACGATAAGGAATATTTGGTAATACAAACCCTCTATCTATTACATCTTGAGCTTTTTGGGCAGTATCAAAAAATAATGGTTTATCAAAACGCAAGCCATAAGTTAATTTAAATCTATCACTAACATTCCATTCATCTTGCATATAAAATGACATTTGTCCAACATTAGTTTCAGCTAAAGCCCAACCTCCAGGAGTACCTTCTGGGACAGCATTATTGGCATCAAAAACTGCTTGTGCATTAGCAATTGTAGCTATATAATTTGTGGCATCAAAATCGTTGATATCTACTCCTCCAAAGAGATCGAATCCATAACTAGTTAAATTAAATGAATTATCAAATTGAAATTTCTCAAAAGCAAGTCCTATTGTATAGGTATGATCTCCTTTATAAAAATTTAAATTATCTGAAAACTGAAATACTTTTTGTTTTAATCTATTATGAACTGAAAAAGGTTCATGACCAACAATAATATAAGGTGAACCATCTTTAGTTATATTAATAGATGGTGCAGGCGCTGAAAATGGATTCCTAAAATCATTAAAACTTGTATATCCAACTTGAACTTTATTTGAAGCATTGTCTCCCAAAGTTGAATTTAATTCTAATTGTATAGATCTTAACTCGTTATTTATTTGATACCCTGAGTTTTCAAACTGAAGTGTAGAAGCACTTGGCCCTCTAAATGCTATTGCTGTTGGATGTGCAGGTTTATCTTTAGATGCATTTAAATAATTATAGATAATAGCCAAACGATTATTGTCATTAATATTCCAATCTAATTTAAAAATTCCTTTTTCAGATTTAGATTTATGCAAAAACCCTTGATAAGCTCCTGTATCATACCCAATTGCAGCAAAAGCATCTCTCACCATAATTAAATCTGATTCTAAAACTCTAGATTCATTAACAGCTCCAGTTCCACTTGGTAACCAATTTTGTCCTAAATCAGTTCTATCATCCTTTTCAAAATTTGCAAAGAAGAATAATTTATTCTTTACAACTGGACCACCTATACTAACTCCCACTTGGGTTTGTTCTAGTTTTGCCTTATCCAATTTATCACCTTTAATTTTACGACCAGTAAAATCTTCATTTCTGAAAAAACCGTATACCGTTCCTTTAAATTCGTTAGTACCACTTTTTGTAACGGCATTCACAGATGCTCCAGTAAAACCAGATTGTCTAACATCATATGGAGCAGTAGTCACTTGGATTTGCTCAATAGCGTCTATAGAAACAGGTTGTGCATTTGTTTGTCCACCAGGAGTGGCAGCATCCAAACCAAATGGATTATTAAAAATAGCACCATCTAAAGAGAAGTTGTTAAACTGGTCATTTCTACCTCCAAAAGAACCATTACTTGCAGTTGGTTCTAAACGTGTAAAATCTGCTTGTGATCTAGATATAGTTGGTAATCGAGTTAATTCTCTACGGCCAACACTGGTTTCTGCTCCTGTACGGTCGCTACCAAATGTGCCAGTTCCTCCAGTACCTTGAATTACAATAGCTTCTAGTTGCTGACTATCAGCAACCATTTGTGTATCAAAATTTTGAGTTTTACCTAATGTTAAAAACACATCAGAATATGTCTGTTCTTTGTAACCTACATAACTAACAGTAATAGTGTAAGGTCCACCTACTCTTAAGTTAAGCAAGTTATACCTTCCGTCAAAGTTAGTTGCGGCACCATACTTAGTACCTGTAGGCATGTGAACAGCTACAACATTCGCTCCAGGTAATGGTTGCGAATTTTCGTCTAAAATTAATCCTTTAATATTAGAGGTAGTTACCTGCCCGAAAGCAATAATACCTACAAATAGAAACAGAATAGAAAAAATAGTTTTTTTCATTGAATCATTTATTTAATTAATACTTTTTTGATATAGTTGGGTAAATTTAACACAAAAAAACCGCTCAATGAGCGGTTTAATCTAAAATTTTTAAATTTTATTAGCAAAAAGCTAATAAATAATTACTTAGTTTGAGGCACAACTTCAAAAGTCAAATCCATAGATACTTCTCTGTGTAATCTAACTACTGCGTTGTATTTACCTAAACGCTTAACACTTCCTCCAATTACATTGATAAACTTTTTATCAATACTGTGTCCTGCTTTTTCTAATGCCTCTGCTATATTTATGTTATTTACTGATCCAAATAATTTATCGCCAGTTCCTACTTTAGCAGGAATTTTAACTTCTAAAGTTTTTAAGGCTTCTGCAATTTTATTGGCATCATCTACAATTTTTTGTTCTTTAAAAGCACGTTGTTTTAAATTTTCAGCTAATACTTTTTTTGCTGAACTTGTAGCCAAAATAGCTTCTCCTTGCGGAATTAAATAATTTCTACCATAACCGTTCTTAACTGTTACAATATCGTCTTTAAATCCTAATCCTTCAACGTCTTGTCTTAATATAAGTTCCATAGTTATAATAGTTTTATTTCAATAAATCTGCTACATAAGGCATCAATGCCAAGTGACGCGCTCTTTTTACAGCAACGGCAACTTTTCTTTGATATTTTAATGACGTTCCTGTAAGGCGTCTTGGCAAGATTTTACCTTGTTCGTTTATAAATCGCATTAAAAAATCTGGGTCTTTATAATCAACATACTTGATTCCAGATTTTTTAAACATACAATACTTCTTTTTCTTGGTAGTATCTATGTTAAGCGGAGTTAAATATCTAATTTCTCCGTCTTTCTTTCCTTTGGCTTGTTGTTCTATATTTGACATAATTACGCTTTCTCTTTAAGTTTAACTCTTCTTCTTTCAGCCCAAGACACAGCATGCTTGTCTAATTTTACAGTTAAGTAACGCATAAAACGCTCGTCACGTTTAAATTCTACCTCTAATGGGTTAATAACTTCACCTGCAACGGTGTACTCAAATAAGTGATAAAAACCACTTTTTTTGTTCTGAATTGGATAGGCTAATTTTTTAAGCCCCCAATCTTCTTTTGATACCATCTTAGCTCCTTTAGAAACAAGAAAATCTTCGTATTTCTTTACTGTTTCCTTTATCTGAGTGTCAGATAAAACGGGATTCAAGATGAAAACAGTTTCGTAATGATTCATATTATAAATTTTTATTTATTCAAAATGGCTGCAAAAATAGGTATTTATTATGGTTTAGACAATATTTTAAATGCTAATTTTTTAAAATAATTTAAATGTTAAAATTATGTTAAATAAAACACTTTATCGATGTTTTTTGGTTTTTAACCGAATTTTTTGTACTATTGTCGATATCTTAACCTAAAACAAGAAATGTTATGACTTTAAACTGTGTTGTTGTAGATGACTCCGCAATCCAACGCTTATCTATTGTCAAGTTAATAGAGAATCACCCTTCGCTTAACTTGATTGCAGAGTATAGTAGCGCCTTAGAAACTAAAAATGGACTTAATACCCACAAAGTAGATCTTATCTTTTTAGATATCGAAATGCCTGTTTTAAATGGTTTTGAATTACTAGATGTACTAAATAATAAACCTCAAATTATTTTTGTAACCGGTAAAACAGAATATGCATTTAAAGCCTTTAATTACGATGCTACAGATTATCTGCAAAAACCCATTACTAGAGAGCGCTTCAATACTGCCGTAGATAAAGCTTTAGAGCAGCATAAATTAACGCTAGACTTTAAAGAAACGGATGGAGAACACATCTTTGTAAAAAGCAATCTTAAAAAACGTAAAGTTTATATTAAAGATATTAAATGGATAGAAGCTCTTGGTGACTATGTAAAATTAGTGACTGAAGAAAATAGCTTGGTCGTGTTATCTACAATGAAAGCTTTCGAAGAAGAGTTACCTGATGGTAAGTTTTTAAGAATTCACAAATCTTATATTGTGAATTTAGATAAAATTGACCGTTTCAATAGTAAAAATGTTGAAGTTGGAGCTTACGAAATCCCTTTAAGTAGAAATAAAAAGACACAATTAGTAGATGCTTTAAATAATATTTAAACAACTAATAATTATCGACATTTAAAATTACTTTAATTGGACGAAAATCTTTTATACTTAAGAAGCTATTTCTTGCTTTAAGAATAGCTTCTTTTGTTTTCTTTAAAGACTGATTTTTAGGAATCTTTATCAAAATATTTTTGTGATACTGATTTCTTATCCTTGATATTGGCGGAAATTCTGGCCCAAGAACATGTTGCGCAAACAATTGTCGTAATAATTTTGCAAGCCACTCTGCGCCATCATTAACTTTATTATAATCACGATGCTTTAAAGTAATCTTTATCAATCTGTATATTGGTGGATATTTATAATTATACCGTTCATCTAATTGTTCATCGTACATAGACACGTAATCGTTGTTTGAAACCTGTTGCAATATCTTGTGATACGGATTATAGGTTTGAATCAATACCTTTCCACGTTCATCAGTTCTTCCTGCACGCCCTGCTACTTGCTGCATTAATTGAAAACTACGCTCATGGGCTCTAAAATCAGGGAAATTCAACATATTATCGGCATTCATAATACCTACAAGCTTTACATTTCTAAAATCAAGCCCTTTTGTAAGCATTTGTGTTCCTACTAAAATATCAATCTCGTGCTGCTCAAATGCAGTAATAATTTTTTCATAACCATATTTCCCTCTTGTAGTATCCAAATCCATACGAGCAACCTTATTATTTGGAAATAGTAATTTAACCTCCTCCTCTACTTGTTCTGTACCAAAGCCTTTACTGTCTAACTCTGCACTTCCACAAGCCAAACAATTTATTAGCATTGCCATTTTATACCCACAATAATGACAACGTAATTGCTTGGTATATTGATGATATGTTAAACTTACATCACAATTTGGACATTGTGGTGAATGCCCACAAGTATTACACTCTACAATTGGTGAAAATCCACGCCGATTTTGAAATAATATAATTTGAAAATTATTATCTAAAGCCTCATTTATCTCTTCAACTAACCGATCGCTAAAATGCCCTTTCATTCGCTTTCGCTTATGCTTATCTTTAATATCAACCAATTCAATTTCTGGCATCAAGACATTATTGTAGCGTAAATTGAGCTCTCCAAAGCCATACTTTTTCTCTTTTATGGCGTTAAAATAACTCTCAATACTAGGTGTTGCTGAACCTAAAAGGGTTTTTGCTTTACATATATTTGCCAAAACAATAGCAGTATCTCTTGCATGATAACGTGGCGCAGGATCAAATTGTTTGTATGATTGCTCGTGTTCTTCATCCACAATAATTAATCCCAGATTTGAAAATGGCAATAATACTGACGATCGTGCTCCAAGAATAATTTGCGATTTATCTGATTTTTGCAAAACCTTATTCCAAACCTCAACCCGTTCATTTAAGGAATATTTTGAATGATAAACAATTACTTTTTCGCCAAAATAATTTTGTAATCTACTAACCAATTGCGTGGTTAATGCTATTTCTGGAACTAAATATAAAACTTGCTTTTTTTGTTCTAAAACCGACTCCATGAGTTTAACATAAATTTCAGTTTTCCCAGAAGATGTAACACCGTGTAATAATGTAACATTTTGGTTTGCAAAACTTTCGTTGATTTTAGTTAAAGCATCAAATTGATTACTATTTAAAGTTTTTAAAGATTCGTTTTCTTCTCCAGAATATAAAACTCTATCGGTTTGAATATGAAATTCTTCAAATATTTGTTTGTCAATTAATACTTTAATTTGAGTAGATGTCGCTTTACTTTTTAAAACCAAATCAGAGACCTTTATAGGTTTTTTAGAAATCGTAGCAAGCGAAAAATAGGTCACCACAATTTCCTTTTGCTTGGGTGCTCTACTTAACTTTTCTAATAAGTTTTGTAAACCTATGTCTGAATTATAATCATTATTAAGCTTAACATATCTAACTAACTTTGGTTTATATTTTTCATAAAGCTCTTCTTCAATTTTAATCACTTTGTTTTCTAGCATTTGTTTTAAAACTGGTAGTACATTCTTTTTATCAAGAATATTAACTATATCCTGAATTCGTAATGTAGACTGATACTGTAACGCTTCATATACTAAAAATGCGTCATCTTTTAGCTGTGCATCATCAACTTTTGTATCATTATTTAGAGAGACAACAGTTTCACTCTCCAATAAAAACGCACTAGGTATTGCAGCCCTTAAAACATCCCCCAGAGTACACATATAATATTTAGCGATCCAATGCCATAACTTAATTTGTTGCTCTGTAACTAGAGGGCTTTCATCTAATATTTGGTGAATAGATTTCGCTTCATAAACCTCTGGAGCATTTTGATGGATATTATAGACTAATGCAGTGTATATCTTACTTTTCCCAAAAGGAACAGCAACGCGCATTCCTTTTTTAAGAAAACCAGACTCTGCGTTTGTAATACTATACGTAAAAAGGTGTTCTAAAGGAATTGGAAGTATGACGTCTATAAAGTATTGCATTACATCAAAGGTAAAATGTTTCCACATAAAAACTACTTATACTTTGAGTGGTTTTTATAATTTTTGAAATTTACTTTACTCTAATCCAATATTGTGATGCATATAAAAAAGAAATATAACCTCTCACCTGAAGTAAGTCAGGATTATCTTTATCAATAGCTAATCTACATCTATATTTTTTACCTCGCTCTGGATCAAAAATTGTACCCCCTTTATAAACATTGCCTACCTTTTGCATAGACTTTATTAAAACCAAACCCATTACTGGAGTATTATATTCATCACCATGACACTTTTCGCACAATGCATCTCTTTGCTGAGGATTTAAAATATCAATCACTTTTCCGAAAATTTTTCCATTATCCTCATAAATTTCCACAATAGATTTTTCTTCTCCGGTTTCACCATCAACGGTTTTCCATTTTCCTAATATATCTTGAGCAGATACAGAAAATGGTAAAACAAACATTAAAAACAGAAAAAAAAATACTTTCATTATAATTTAGTTTTCTTTTTTAAACGATTTAAAGACGCATTTAGTTCATAACCCAACAATAAAATATTAGAATTAAGCCAGAGATACAAAAGCAAGATCAATAATGCACCTATAGATCCATACAATTTATTGTATTGCGAAAAATTCTCAATATAGACACCAAATAAATACGATGTTAGTAGAATAAGTAGTGTAGTAAATAAAGCTCCAATGGAAAAGAAACGAGATAACTTACCTTCTGCAGTACCAAAATAATATAGGGTTGCTGTAGTTATGTAAATCATAATTACAAAAAACAAATATTTTGCTATTACAACCCCTATTTGACCTTGATCTTGACCAATAATTCCTTTTTTCTCAAGACTTTGAATTATATATATTTCAAAATACCCAAGAACAATTACTGTTATCATTACAAGTAATGCCAATATAATAGCTACTCCTGTTGCATACAAATATTGTTTAAATATATTGCGATTAAATTGTGTGTGATACGAATTTTCGAACCCTGAAAACACAGAGTTTATACCATTAGCCATTAGCAGAATAGACAATAAAAACACCGAAGACAATAAACCTCCTCTATTGGTGCTTTCTATATCACCAAAAATATTATTAAAGAAAAAATCGGAAGTACTAGGAGGTAAAAACGATTCTAAAAAACGCATAAAATCATCATGAAAATTATCAACAGGAACATAAGGAATAAGAATTAACACAAATATTAAAAACGGAAAAATCGCCGTAAAAAAGCTAAAAGCAATGGCTCCGGCTCTGGATGTTAATGCGCCTTTAACTATCCCAATGACATACATTTCAAAAAGATCATAAATAGATAAGCCTTCAAAACCTGGGAGTTTTATTTTTTTAAGAATTCTAACTAATAAGTTAAGTATTGGTATTTTATCTAGTTTATCTTCTATACGTTTGGTCATTTTAAACAGCTTTTAAACTTAAATCCATATTATATACCGAATGTGTTAAAGCACCACTTGAAATATAATCTACACCACACTCAGCATATTTGCGTATCGTATTTTCGTTAATCCCTCCCGACGATTCTGTTAAACACTGGTTGCCAATCATTGCAACAGCTTTTTGTGTGTCAGCATAGTTAAAATTATCAAATAATATACGATACACCCCTTTGCTTTGTAAAATTTCTTCAATCTCATCAAGATTTCTAGCTTCCACAATAATTTTTAAATCACAATGGGTGTCCTTTAAATATTGCTTAGTTAAATCAATGGCTTTTGTAATTCCCCCAGCAAAATCTATATGATTATCCTTTAGCATAATCATATCATATAATGCGAACCTATGATTCTCTCCTCCGCCAATTTTTACAGCCCATTTTTCTAAGGCACGAATTCCTGGAGTTGTCTTTCTGGTATCTAATATTTTGGTTTCTGTACCTTCTAATAAATCTACAAACTGCTTTGTTTTGGTTGCAATAGCACTCATGCGTTGCATGGCATTAAGTAGTAAACGCTCCGCCTTTAAAATAGATTGCGAAGCTCCTTCAACATAAAACACAATATCACCAAAAGACACCTCGGAGCCATCCTTAACAAGCGTTTCAACAAATATTTCTTTATCTATATAAGCAAACACTTGTTTCGCAAATTCAACGCCAGCAATTACACCTTCATCTTTCACTAGCAGTTTTGCTTTACCTTTTGCTGTAGCTGGAATACAAGCTAAAGAACTAAGGTCGCCATCGCCTACATCTTCCCTAATGGCATTGGCGATAATAATATCAATTTCTTTTTCAAATTGGGCTTTGCTTATCATTACTTTTTCTTTATTGCTAAAATAGGAATTGATTTTTGAATGTAACAAAATAAATATGTAATCGTCAATGATTAAACAACACTTGCGTTATGAATTCAATTGAAAAACTAAATTCTAATCTTCATGATTTAAAAATATTCAGACTATTTACTTGGGCGACCAGAATATTACTAGCTATAGCCTTTTTGCCTTCAGGCTTAAAAAAGCTCTTAGGCGAACGCTTTACCATTTTAGGATTAGATTCTCCTGTAGGATTCTTTTTTGAAGCTTTATACAGAACTGGTTTTTATTGGAATTTCCTCGGTTTTATGCAACTACTTGCGGCATTTTTAATTGTTATACCAAAAACATCAACATTAGGCGCAATAATATACTTACCAATAATAATCAATATTTTTATCATTGTTGTAGCTATGAACTTTACTGGCACACCATATATTGCTGGAATGATGCTTCTTGCAAATTTATATTTGCTTTTTTGGGATTATAACAAAGTTAGCAAAATTGTAAAGGTTCTATTTAGTAAATAGATACTTAAAAATGGTAATTTTGTCATATGACAGTTAAACTTATAACTATTGCAAAACCGATAACTCCCAATTACAACAACTTATTGGTGATTACCAAAAACGCTTGAGACATTATATAAAATTCAATCTTGAAATAATTCCTGATCTAAAAAAGGTTAAAAACTTAACCGAAACTCAACAAAAACAAAAAGAAGGTGAACTCATTTTAAATAAAGTTTCTAATTCGGATGTTTTAATTCTACTAGATGAAAACGGAAAACAACAAGATTCAGTTTCGTTTTCTAATTACCTACAAAAGCACATTAATTCTGGTATAAAACAACTTGTTTTTGTAATTGGAGGCCCTTACGGTTTTTCACAAGATGTTTATAATAAAGCACAAGGGAAACTCTCATTATCTAAAATGACATTCTCACACCAAATGGTATGTTTATTTTTTATTGAGCAACTGTATAGAAGATTTACAATTCTAAGAAACGAACCCTATCATTATAAATAAATTTCCAATAAACTAATAAGGAAATACATCTCTTTTATAATCAATAATTTATATTTTGTATATTTAGAACAACTAACAAAACTTCGATTGCGAAGTTTTTAAAACTAAATACAATGAAAAATAATGTATTAGCTGTTCTTGGTGGAACAGTAGCCCTATTTGGACTAGGTTATTTAATCTACGTAGTCCTTGGTTCTCTAGGTCTTCATGCTCTTAATGGACCAGGTGTTGAAGCTATTTCTGCTGAATTAAACGTTCCTACAATTATTCTAATGGAAGTATTGTATGCTACTTTAGTAACAATAATTTTTAGTAGATGGGCACAAATTAAAACGTTTGCAACTGGAACCAAAGCTGGTCTTATTATTGGACTATTTCTAGGAGGATTACCTGCATTAGAACTGTTTTCAACTACAACTGGATTAACCGATTTAACTGGTATTATTACTGGAGCACTTACTTTTGGTGTTCGCTTTGCTATTGCTGGTGGTGTTATAGGTTGGCTATTGGGCAGAGATTAAACATATTAACTAAAATAAAAAAAGGAGCTTTTAAAAGCTCCTTTTTTTATTTTATTGATGTGCATGAAATGTTTGCTTCCGTTTTTTTAACTGTTTTTCAAGATCTTTAATGGTGTTTTTTACAGCACTTTCATAATTCTCTTCATTAGAGATTGCAAATATTCGAGGTCCAGGAATACTTAACTCCATTTTACAAATTTTTCCTCTAGTTTTCGCGTTGTTTTCATGCTCAAAATGTACTTGCGCATTAATAATCCATTCGTACTTTTTACCTAATTTTTGTAATTTTCTGGTCACATATTCGTTCATTGCTTCACTGGTTGCCATATGAACATATTGAATATTTACTGTCATAGTGTTTTATATATTAAGTTAAATGTATACTCAAAGTTAGCAGACTTTAATTTTTTTTCTACTGATTTTTATCATAAAATATAAATTAATAATTCAATATTTTTTTTAAAACCTGATTAGCATTTTTCATCATGATTATTTGCCCTTTTTCATTAGGATGTAAGCCATCATCTAAAAAATGTTCTTGAAGTAAATTATTTGAAAATTGAATATAAGGAAATTCTTTTTCAGTACAGTAATCAATTAACATTCTCTTATAACTTCTTATACATTCTGAATAATTCTCTTGCACAAAATTTAATTCATTCAAATTAAAAAACGGTGTTGGTATGCCAATAATTATTTTAATGTCGTAATGTTTTGCAAGTTTAGCCATGGCATGAATATTTGAAATAATATGCTCATCTTTTAAACCAAACCATAAATCGTTTGTGCCTCCTGTTAAAATAACATGTGACGGATTATGAGTTTCAATGACATGCTGAAATCGGCTTAGCATTCCTGCTGTAGTATCGCCATTTACACCACAATTAATCACTTCAAAATTTATTTCATTATTTAATAAGGTTGTCCACTTTTGTGTATTTTCAATCTCATAACCAAAAGTTATACTATCTCCAATACAAACAATTTTAGGTGTATGCATTTATTTAATTTTTTCTGAATAGTGTATAAACATAAGCTCTTGTATCGCCAGATGGCATTGTATATGTATAATCAAAAGCTTCTAACAATTCAAAACCTTCACCTAATTTTTCTTGAAGCATTTGCTGGTTATATCTATGCACATGAAGACCGCTACATTTTGTCGCTCCATCAAGATTAAACGTAGCTATTATTACATATCCGTTATTCTTTACAAGCGTTTTAACTAGATTAAAATATGTGTCTTGCTCATTTTCATCATTAAAAAAATGCAACACTGCCCTATCGTGCCATAAATCAATTTTATTTAAGTTAATTAACTTGGTTGGATTTGTTAAATCATCTATAATCCATTTTATGTTTTGCCTTTTTTCTCCTAGTCGTTCTTTTAGTTTTTCTAAAGCAGTTTTACTTAAATCATTAGCAATAACTTTTGTAAATCCTTGTTTCAACAGTTCATCAATAAGTGTTGTTGCTCCAGCGCCTACATTTAGTATTGAGGCATCAGGATTCAAATTACATTTATTAATTAATCGTAAGGAAGGCTCCAGGTTTTCCTCATACCAACCAAGTTTGTTTACTTCAGTTTTATTATAGGCATTGTTCCAATGCAATTTTAAGTCCTGCTCTTGATTTGTTGCTTCAGAAGAACAACTTGTGTTTTCTATAGTCATTAATTTAGGTTTATTATATCCTACAATTTATATATCAATAGTCAAACTAATTTAGCATAATTTTTTATTTAAACCATTATAATTTTACCTTTGACTCGTAGCTTTATAAATAATTATGCAACTCGTTTTCGCCACTAACAACTCAAATAAACTCAAAGAAGTACAAGCTCTTTTACCTAATTCAATGACTCTGTTAAGTTTAAAAGATATTAGTTGTTTTGAAGATGTTCCAGAAACACAGAGTACCATTGAAGGCAATGCTATTCAAAAAGCAAATTATATTAAAGAAAAATATGGTTTTGATTGTTTTGCAGACGATACTGGACTTGAGGTAACCGTTTTACATGGAGCTCCTGGAATCTATTCGGCACGGTATGCTGGTGAGCAACGTGATGCTAATGATAATATGGATAAGCTTTTAAATGATTTGAAAAACAGGCCAAATCGCTCTGCTCAATTTAAAACCGTTATTGCATTACATCTAGACAATAAGCTTGAAACTTTTACTGGCATTTGCAAAGGTGAGATTACATTAACAAAACATGGTAAAAAAGGCTTTGGCTACGATCCTATTTTTAAACCAAAGGGTTTTGATGAAAACTTTGCTGAAATTGATTTGGAGTTAAAGAATGAAATAAGTCATAGAGGAAAAGCTATAAGACAATTAATATATTTCTTGTCCAAATTATGAGATTCCTGCCTACGCAGGAATAAATCGGACATCGCGGAAAAGCAGTATTGCAGTTGGTTGCTTTTTTTAATAGTTTATAAACATTTGTTAATAATAAAGTGCTTAAAACTAAGTGTTTAACTTAATTTTAAAATTTAAAACCTAAATTAGCTTCGAATTAAATTCATTCATAGAAACTAATGACAACGTAACATTGTATAACTATCTAAAAATATTTAATCATGAATAAACTATTTATAGTGTTTATTTTTACTGGAATTTTGGTTTCATGTAATTCAAAGGATAAAGATACCAAGCAAGAATCAACTGAAAGTGAAACCGAATTAATAAACAACGCGTCAGAAGAGGTTAATGAACAATTAATACCAATTAATACCAATGAAGCTTTAATCGCTACCGCATTAATGGCTGCTCCAAAAGAAAGCAGAATGGGATGTAAAGTCATTGGATACAATATGGCAGGTGAATTTGTTACGCTGAAAGAAGGACATAATGAGTTTATTTGTTTAGCAGATAATCCTAATCGAGATGGATTTAGCGCAGCTTGCTATCACAAAGATCTTGAACCTTTTATGGCAAGAGGAAGAGCATTGCGATCACAAGGAAAAACCACAACGGAAATATTTAATATTCGAGAGGAAGAAGTGAAATCAGGTAAACTTGCTATGGGTAAGGCTGGATCGACTTTACAAATATACTTTGGATCGGGAACTTTATATAACCCTAAAACATCTGAGGTTGCAGGAGCGCAATACAGATATGTGGTTTATTTGCCATGGGCTACTGCCGAATCTACTGGTTTACCCGAAGTACCCTATGCACCAAATTATCCTTGGATAATGAATCCTGGGACACATAAAGCGCATATTATGATTACGCCAATAGCAGCAACAGCACCTAGTGAATAGTAATTTAAAGAAAAAACAAATTGGCATCGTGGAAAAGCAGTTTTACAGTGGATAGCTTTGTTAAACAAGCTATAAACCATTGTTAAAAACAAAAGCACTATAAGCAAAATACTTCGGTTGATTTTAATATTTAAAACCCCTAGCTTCACTCCTGCTTACCGCAGGTAGGTATTGGACATTATTGTCAATTGAAACTGAAGATAATTTAACCAATAAATGTAACTCCAAAAAAGCATCCCAATTCCTATCATTTCATACATAAAAATCATTCAAAATTTAAAAGTCAAATAAAAGTGTATCTTTGCACCTTCGTTCACAAAAACATTTAGCAAAAGTGAACTTGAAACTCAAAAAATGGGTTTATATATTCCTCAGGGTGAGGATGTGTTACTAGAAGTTTTAGGTAAACACTAATCTTAACTTGAATTAATTAAAATAAAATTGTTCTTTTTCGTTAATGCTTCAAAATAAAAATAAACTATAGCAATGCTATACTTGGTTTTAATTTTTCGCCTAAACAAAAAATTTCTGTTTTTCTTAATAACAAATTCAAATAAAGATTAGTGATAAGTATGTCGATTCGCTTCTTTATGTAACACTACATAACATAATTGAATACTTAACACTTAGAATGAACGCATTCCAAAAACTTGGACTTGAGGAACAAATCCTGCAAGCCATAACCGACTTAGGTTTTGAAACACCCAGCGAAGTACAAGAAAAATCAATCCCAATTTTATTAGAACAAGAAAGTGACCTTGTGGCATTAGCCCAAACAGGAACAGGTAAAACTGCTGCTTTTGGTTTCCCTATGTTACAAAAAATAGATGTAGATAGTCGTACCACACAAGGGCTTATCTTATCGCCTACACGCGAACTTTGTTTACAAATTACCAACGAGATAAAACTGTATGGCAAATACTATAAAGGCTTAAATGTTACTGCCATTTATGGTGGTGCAAGCATTACAGACCAAGCAAGACAAGTAAAGAGAGGTGCACAAATTATTGTGGCGACTCCTGGACGTATGAAAGATATGATTAGCAGACGCTTGGTAGATATCTCTAAAATAGAATATGCTGTTTTAGATGAAGCTGATGAAATGCTAAACATGGGCTTCTATGAAGATATCACTGATATTTTATCACATACACCACAAGAGAAAAGCACTTGGTTATTTTCGGCAACCATGCCAAAAGAAGTGTCAACCATTGCAAAAAAGTTTATGCATGATCCACTAGAAATTACTGTTGGCAATAGAAACGAAAGTACCAATAGCGTTTCGCATGAATACTTTTTGGTAAATTCCAGAGATCGTTATCAAGCTTTAAAACGTTTAGCAGATGCTAATCCTGATATATTTTCAGTTATTTTTTGTCGTACAAAACGCGATACACAAAAAGTAGCTGAACATCTTATTGAAGATGGTTATAGTGCTGGCGCTTTACATGGCGATTTAAGTCAGAATCAAAGAGATTTGGTTATGAAATCGTTTAGAAACAAACAAATACAAATGCTGGTCGCTACTGATGTTGCTGCACGTGGAATTGATGTAGATGATATTACACACGTTATAAATTACCAATTACCTGACGAGCCAGAAGTATATACACATAGAAGTGGTCGTACAGGACGTGCAGGAAAAACTGGTGTTTCTATGGTTATTGTGTCTAAAAGCGAAGTACGTAAAATAAAAAGTATCGAACGCATTATTAAAAAGCAGTTTGAGAAAAAGGAGATTCCAAACGGAATGGAAATTTGTGAAGTGCAGTTAATGTCGCTTGCTAACAAAATTCATAATACCGAAGTAAATCATGAAATTGATAAATACCTAACAAGTATTAATGAGTTGTTTGAAGGTACTACTAAAGACGAATTAATTAAAAAATTCTTTTCGGTAGAGTTTACACGCTTCTTTAATTACTATCAAAAATCTAAAAACCTTAATGTTGAAGATACTCGTGGTGGCAATCGTGATAGTGGTCGTGATTATAGTAGAAGCTCAAACGATTCACGCTATTTTATAAATGTGGGGCGTAAAGATGGTTACGATTGGATGAAGCTAAAAGACTTTTTAAAAGACGTTCTTGAACTTGGAAGGGACGATGTATTTAAAGTAGATGTTAAAGAAAGCTTCTCTTTTTTCAATACAGAAAAATCTTTACAAGAGAAAGTATTGGCATTCTTTACCGACTTTAAACATGATGGTCGCTTTGTAAATGTTGAGGTAAGCGAAGATAGAGGTAGAAGTAGAAACAGAGGTGGTGGACGACGTAATGATAGACGCGGAGGTGGACGACGCAACGTTAGAAGAGGTTCAGAAAACCGTTCAAGTTCAAGAAACAACAGAAGAAGTAGTGACAGACGACCTGACTCAAGACAGGGTTCAGGTAATAGAAGTGAAAGACGAAGTTCAGATAGCACATCTAAATCAAGACGTTCAGATGCTGGTTCTGGATCAAAAACTTCAAGAGCATCAAGACCAAGACGAAGTAGAAGATAATAAGCAATCATGTTAATTTTAAGTCAAAATTATACACTAAACTTTATTTATCCGTTTTGTTTAGTACTTTTATAACTTAAATGCTTTAGATGAAAAAACTTTTCCTACTATTTAGTTTCATATTTGTAACAGTTTTGGGCTTTGCTCAAAATAATACAGCTGTTAAGGGTACTATTATTAGATCTGAAAATGGAAACCCTCTTGAAAGTGTTAATATAGTTAACTTAACACAAGTTTTAGGAACTTCAACTAATGCTAAAGGTGAATTTAAAATTAGAGCAAATGCTAATGATACACTTCACCTTTCATATTTAGGTTATAAATCAATTAAAATATTGGTCACCAACGACTGGATAAAATTTAACACGAATGCATCTATTGAAATGACCGAATTAGCACTGGCGTTAGAAAAAGTTGTTGTAAATCAGCTACGATTAACAGGTTATTTGGAAGTAGATATAAAACAAGTGCCTTTACACAACAATACTCGTTATAGTATTTCTGGATTACCAAGTACTGGATATGAAGCTGGTGGCACACCAAATACCGTTACCAAAGTGTTAGGAGCTATTTTTAATCCCGCCGATTTCTTACATAATATCTTTGGGAAAAAGCCTCGTGAAATGCGTAAACTAAGGCAAATGAAAAAAGATGACGAAATACGGAATCTTTTAGCTACACGTTTTGATCGCGAAATGCTTACGGCATTACTACAAGTTGAAAAAGTAGATCTCGATTTATTGGTAAGCGAATGTAACTACTCTAAAGATTTTATAAGAACTGCAAATGATCTTCAAATTCTTGATGCCATTAGCGAATGCTATGAAGAATATAAAGTATTAAGTAAAAATCGCAGACGCTTATAGTTTATTATTTTCTGGAATGTAATGCCATTCTATTACCTTCAGTATCTATAAAAAGTGCCATATAACCAATATCAGGAGATATTTGTGTTTTAGCTTGCACCACTTTCCCACCAGCTTCCTCTACTCTACTAAGTTCATTACTAACATCACTTGAAGAAAAATAAATTAAAACACCTTGGGTATCACTTGGCTGGTAAGCTTCATGTTTAATTAAAGAACCAGATGCACCTGATTTGCCTTCAACAAAAGGAAACCAGCCCATTAAAACACCACCAAAATCCTGCACTTGAATATCAATATTAAATACTGCACTGTAAAATGCCTTAGCTCTATCCATGTCGTTAACCGGAATCTCAAACCAACCTATCATATTGTGCTCCATATATTTACTCTTTTTGTTCTAACACTAGCTTTAAATTGGATAACCCTTCTTCAAAATCTTTGCCAACAGCTTTATCCATATTCATAAATAACATAAAAATACTTATCGGAAATTTGTTTTTCCCTGTAAACCCCCAAGTAACCATGGTACGTTCATCGTCAACTTTGTCAATAACCAAATGCCCTATAGATTCAGATTTCCATGGCTTGAGAAAACGCAATTGTGTATCGATAGATTCATTATCTATAATACTGAGTATTTCTTGCTCACCTTCGCCAACTTCTTTATTTCCTAACCATTTTGATTTAAACCCAACTTCACCATCAACGCCTTCATAAGTTTGTATCATTTTGGGATCCTTTTTTTTCCAAGGTGACCAATGGTCTTGATTTTTAATATATTTTAAATACTGAAATGTATCATGCAATCCTTTACTAATAATAATGCTACGGTTTACTTCGTATCCCCTTGGTGCTATTAACCCCAAAATAACTATTACTACTACAATCCCTATTACTACATATAAAAATATTTCCATGGTTGGTGTTTTTAAATGTTTGACCTAAAGTTACAAAATTTACTGTTCTGTTTTATAGCGTTCTAAAATTTCATCAAAACTCTTTATAGTTTTCTTACACCAATCAAATCGCTTCTCTAAGAATTCTGCCTTAGTAAGTTGCCAGTTTATTTCAGATTTTTTTAATTTAGAAGTAACATGCTGTAAAATAATGGCTGCCGATACCGAAATATTTAAGCTCTCTGTAAACCCAACCATAGGTATTTTTAAAAAGCAATTGGCATTTTCCTGAACCTCTTTTGATAAGCCTTTGGTTTCTCTTCCAAAAAAGAAACACGATTTTTTAGTAATATCAAATTCTTCTAATGTGCAGTTGCTATTGTGTGGTGTTGTTGCAACAATTTGGTAACCCTTTTGCTTTAGCTCCTTAAGGCAATCTGTTGCTGAATTATAGCGTTGTAAGTCCACCCATTTTTGTGCTCCTAGTGCTATTTCACTATCAATTCGCTTTACATTTTGCTCTTCAACAACATGCAATTCTTGAATACCAAATACATCACAACTACGCATTACAGCACTTGTGTTGTGTAACTGATAAACATCTTCTATGGCTACCGCAAAATGTTTTGTACGTTGTGATAATACTTGCTCAAAACGTGCTTTTCGGTTTTCAGTTAAGTACGATTCTAAGTATTCTATGACTTTTATGTCTGTCATTATAAACGAAAATAAACAAAAGAAATGTCATTACGAGAAGTTTCTTTTTTGAAATTTCAAAAAGGAACGACGTGGTAATCTTTTAAATTTTAGTTTAAAAATAAACAGATTGCCACATCACTTAAAAAGTCGTGATTCGCAATGCCGTTATTTTTACTATTTTTAATATATGAAAAACCACATTGTCGTCTTGACAGGAGCAGGAATGAGTGCCGAAAGCGGGCTTAAAACATTTAGGGATGCCGATGGTTTATGGGAAGGTCATAATGTAATGGAAGTAGCTTCACCAGAAGGTTTTGCTTCAAATCCAAAACTGGTATTAGATTTTTATAACCAGCGCCGACAACAATTATTAAAAGTTGAACCGAATGCTGCACATTATATGCTTGCGGAATTGGAAAAAGATTATAACGTTAGTGTTATCACTCAAAATGTTGATGATTTGCACGAACGTGCAGGTAGTACAAATGTGATTCATCTACATGGCGAATTATTAAAAGTAAGAAGTGTTTACGATGATTTTGATGTACAAGATTGGATTAAAGACCTCAATCTTGGAGACAAATGCTCGAAAGGGTATCAATTACGACCTCATATTGTATGGTTTGGTGAAGCTGTCCCCATGATACCTAAATCGGTTTCAATATGTGAAACTGCCGATATTTTAGTCATTATTGGTACATCAATGCAAGTATATCCGGCGGCAAGTTTAATGCATTATGTACAACCAGAAACTAAAATTTATTATATAGATCCTATACCAGCAATGGACAGTAATAATCAAGTTACGGTTATTGCCGAAAAGGCTACTACTGGTTTAAAGAACGCCATAGATTTAATTACCTTATCAAACTAAAGTGACCTCTTAACACTTTAAAAGTGCCATCTAAGTTCACCAATTTTGCAACGAACCAATAATCTGTAGAAGGGAGTTTACTGCCATTAAAAGTACCTGACCAACCTTTAGAGGAAGGAGATAGTTGTTTTATTAATTTACCAAAGCGATTATAAATTAAGATACTTGAGCTTTGTGCAAAGGCATTGCTCCATCCCTTAATATTCCAGGTATCATGATACCCATCATTATTTGGAGTGAAAAATTTTGGAAATCCTAACACAAATACTTCTATTTGTGCAATACCACAACCATTCTTATCTTGAACATAAATGATATGCTTACCTGCTGAAACATGACTAAATAAAGGATTGTCTTGATAAGGACCAGAAATAATATCTAACGCAAATTCGTAATCTCCAATACCAAGATTATTAGTATCAATAGAAATTGTATTGTTATCAGAAAGATCTGCAATAGTAATATCGCTCAAACTAATATCCGCTATTGCAGATTCAACGACATTAAATGATAACGGAAAAGATTCGCAACCTTGATTTGAAGTGGCTATTACTGTAAAAATACCTCCAGAAGTTATTGTTGCATTTGACTGATTGCTCACAATTACCCCATTTTCATCTGTCCATAAATACGTATAAATACCTTGAGGATTAAATGTTTCTAAAATAATGGGCTGTCCGTCAAGACAAAAAATAGAAGATTGATTAACTTCAAATTCTGGACGTGGATGCACAGTTAATACTAAATGTGGACCAATACCAAAACATTCACCATTGTCATCACTTTCTACTCTAACATAAATCAATTGAGAGAAAGGTGTTTCGTTTATATAATCTATTTGAGAAATAATTTCATTTTGTTCTAATTGCGCATCTATTAGATTTCTATAATACTGAACACTTAAATTTTGACCTGTAGGAAACTCATTTAAAAAAAATTGTGATGCCAGAGTAAGATCAAACTCATGAAGACCATCAATTATATCGTCATTGTCACAAAATTCAAGTTCTTGTATAAATCCTACAGGAAATGATGTTGTAGAAACCTGTAAATTAATAGTTGATACGCTAAAACATCCATTGGCATTTTCAACGCGTGCATATACAATATTAGCTACTGAATTATTAAATGGTACTGGATTTATTGGGTTAAAAGCATTTTCAGAATCATTTAAATTTAGATAATATGTAATTGTTAAATCTTGTGAATTTCCATTAGTAATCACATCATTAATTTCAGTTAGATTATAATCAGTAAACCCATCTGGAACACCATCTTCATCACAATTCTTAAATATTATGTTAGACAGAATTACAGGTAATGCATCAACTTGAATAGCAAAAGAAGTTTCTGTATTACACGAATTATCTAAAACGTTAGAAATCCTAACATAAATGATTTGTCCATTTTGATTGGTATTTACAAACACGGAAGGGTTAGTAATTTGATTGGTAAACGCTGCATCAATAAAATATGAAATAGTAAAATCTGTAGCCAAAGAACCATTTAACATTAAAGTTTCATTTATAGTCAAATCAAATTGAGTAAAACCATTTGTATTGTCACCATCTATACTGGTGTCACACTCTTGCAAAGTAGCAAGATTAGGAACGTTAACCGTTTCATAAATTATCACATTAACAGCTAACCTTAAAAGACTTTCGCATCCAAAAATAGTTTGACTAGCATAATACGTTGTTGTAGTTAATAATTCTGAACTATTTAAAGATGTACCTCCTGTATTAGCATCATACCACAAAATATTATCTCCAACAATTGCCAAATCAGATAAAGTTGCATTTTCAATATCACAAAATGTCTGCATGGTATTAGCTATAGGAATTGGTGTTTTTTGAACGGTTAAAGTTACAGCCGTTCTTGAAGGAGTAATGCAAGCATTATCTGTAGCGTCAATATAAAAAGTAGTTGATGAAGTAACTACAGGTGTTGTAAACGAATTTCCAGAACCAATTATTGGTCCTCCAGTAATTGTATTATACCAATTAATTGTACCTGCTGAAGCAGTTGCCAATAAAACGCCTGAACCATCATCGCAAATTAAAGCATTGGTTGTTGAAGTAATTGTAGGTATAGTATTTACTATTGCTGTAACAGCTGTTCTAGCTCCTTCTAAACAACCATTAAACGAAGCTAATGCATAAAAAGTTGTTGTACTATTAATAATAGGTGTATTAAAAATATTACCTGATCCTATTTGAGTTCCTCCTGAAGGTGCATCGAACCAAATTACAGTTCCTATAGATGGCAAAGCTTCTATTGTAACTGTACCAGAACCGCATCTTGTTCCATCTGTAGTTCCTACAATTGCAGGAACAGAAATTTTTGTGCTTGCCGAAATATCAATAATTGGATCTCCTGGCATACCTCCATATTCTACAATATATCCTTGAGGGTGATATGGACTATTTGGATCTAAATCTCCAGTATTTCGTAAATCATTCCAAGATCCTGGAGCTCCAACATTAAAAGTAACATGAGCATAATCTTCATCACCAAGATTATTAGGTTCACCACCATTCCAATTAGCAAAATTGGGTGTAGATCCTGTACTGTCTCCATTCCAGAATACATCTCCAATTTCAGGGCCTGTCATCCATTTCCATACGCCTTCAGTCACTTCATCACTTCCTCCTATCCATCCTACTCCTGCAGCTTGCTCTCCCGATAATTGTGCTTCTTCAGGAGATCCGATAGTTGCTAAATAGCCTTGTAATCCAAAAAATGTACGCATAGAAGCTTCAGTTTTAGCAAGTGTCCAAGTTATTCCCATATCTGGTACGTATTCGTAGTAATGATTCGTTATTGGTAAATAATTTGCAACACCAATATTAAATGAAAAAAACTTATCACCAGAAATGTTAACTGCAGAACTTACAAAAACAACATCTTTTACTGCTGCAATTATATCGGTATATAGAATTGGAACATTGGCTATACCTTTAAATGTTAGCTTCCCTTCGGTACTACTCCAAGTAACTATAATATTTGGGTGTACTCCTAACAAATCCAACTTGTCCTGACCTATAACATAACCTGTAGAAATTTGAATGCTAAACGTATCGATTCCAACATCATCTGGGTCAATAATATTAAAATCGGTAACGATATTTATTTGACTCAACGGACAATACACTTGATCTCCAGTTGCATCTAAATCTGGTGGAATATTTGTTTGTGCTAAACTTACTCTAAAGTTTATAAAACAAAGTAATAAAATTATAAGACAATATTTATAAGTCAACTATGCGTTCATTAAAATTCAAGCTGTTAAAATAAAGAAAATTTATTCTTGAACTATAAGTAAGTAGATAATAAGCGCAAATTTTAGATGATTGATATATTTGACTGCGTTTTGATGCGTAATTCACAATGAACAAAAATCATTAAACATTAAAACAACAAGAAAAGAGCATAAATAATAATTCTAATCATAAGCAATATAATTTCAATTCTAATCATTATCACTCAATTTAAAAAAATCATTCACAGGTTTGCTAAATATCTCGGAAAGCTTTAGAGCCAATACCGTAGAGGGCACATATCTATTGGCTTCAATAGAGTTTATTGTTTGTCGAGACACACCAATTAGTTTTGCTAAATCGTCCTGAGTAATATCTAAAATAGCACGCTCCACTTTTATGGTATTTTGCATTATCTATAGCGTTTTAAAGTGTGAAAAGACATCAATTGAACCAATAACATAAAAGAGAGTACCTGAAAGTCCCCTAAATTTTTAAAAGCTTCACCACCAGAGTTAACAACATTAGAAACTCCAAACTCTATATAAGGCATTATTAAAGCATAGGCAACACCAACTACAAATGCAAATGTATACGATTGCATTCTCAATTTAATAGTCAACTCGTCTTCTTCTTTGTCTTTTGAAATAGACATTAAAAGCATCCCAACTAACAAACCTTTTTTGGCAAGTTCTCTTAACCATTCTGTATCGCCTTCCATTACAAAAGCTCTTACAAACATCGTTACTATTGATAGCCCTGTAACTACCATACCAATAGTCCAAAATGTATGAGGCAATCTAAAATTGGTAATTTTGTTTAGTCGTTCTCTTTCACAATCCATAATCTTTTCTGTATTCATAGTTTTTATTTTTAATTGACAAATATTTTTTATATAAAGGAAAATAATTTTTCCTATTTGACAAATATACTTTACATTTATTAATTTACCAAATTATTTATAATAAATAAACAAGTTTAACAAACCCCTTTACGTATAATATTGTTGCAGTTGTAATTCTAACTTGTTAAATTTAATCCTTTAAAAGATAAATTTACTTACTATGATGCCCCATAAACACTTCGTATTAATCCCCTTTTTATTAATTATTTTTTTTGCACACTCACAAAAAAAAAGGATGAGTCTAAAATTTAATGATGGGACCACAAAGACTGGTGTTTTTAAAGCAAATGATGATATACTAATCTCTATTAACCCAAGAAAAAAATATAAATATGAAGACATTAAAGAAATTCTTGTTCATGATGGAATTTCATCTAAACATTTTTATGTTATTGAAGTAAAAAGTTATTTTCAAAAATTTAAAAGACAGATAGGGCTAGCTTCAAAAATTTTTTCTAATAAAAATATTGATGTGTATCACATTATTTTTCACTCTAACCCAATAAAAGCAAGAACAATAAAAAGTTACCTACCAAATGTTGAGGTTTTTGCAAAACGAAAAAATGAAAATTTAGCCTATAGTATTAGCGTAATTGATGGCTTTGGTTGGTATAAAACGAAGGAAAGGCTCGAATTATTTTTTAATGATTGCCCAATTCTTTTTGATGAAATGAAAAGAATTGGTGTTAATGAAAAACAAACGTTAAAAATAATTAAACTCTATACAATACTTTGTGGAAACTAGAACTTTTCTAATGATTACATAAATCCATTTAATCATTTCTATAGATATCTAGCCTTTAATGAATAGTTTTGACTTAGTAAGAAAAAACAGATATCTTTGTTACTCGGACAATAATATTCATTAAAACAGAACTATATCTTAAACATTAGCTTCAATTAATAAAAAATGTAAAATAAAAAAAATGAAAGTTACTGCGGAACATAATGAACGAATAGCAAAAATGAAATTTTTCTCAGTTTATCCTCATTACGTGACAAAGGTTGAGAAGAAAGGTAGAACAAAGGAAGAACTGCATCAAGTGATAGAATGGTTGACAGGATATGATGAAAACAAAATTCAAAAGCTAATAGATGAGAAAGTAACGTTTGAAACGTTCTTTCAAAACGCAGAATTGAATCCAAATGCTCACCTTATTAAAGGAGTAATATGCGGTTATCGAATTGAAGAAATAGATAATCCTTTAACCCAACAAGCCAGGTTTTTAGACAAGTTGGTAGATGAATTGGCAAAAGGGCGAAAAATGGAGAAAATTTTACGGGAAAAAAAATAAAAACTGGTGCTAACAAAACCAATAACGAAACTTTGCATTTATTTACTCATAAAACTCAGCAACATCTTCCAACGGTTTCCTATCTAAATCTGGAACATAAACAGGTTGTTTTGCATAACCAATTGGCAGTAACAAAAAGGCACGTTCATTACTAGGACGCTTTAATAATTTGGTTAGAAATTTCATTGGGCTTGGTGTATGCGTCAATGTTACTAAACCTGCATTATGTATAGCAGTTATTAACATGCCGCAAGCTATACCAATAGATTCGTTAACATAATAATTGTTATATTTTACATTTTCCTCATGTTCGTAAGCACGTTTAAAAGCTACAATAACCCAAGGTGCGTCTTCTATAAATGGTTTGTTAGTATCAGTTCCTAAAGGAGCTAAATCCTGTCGCCAACGCTCGGTCATTCGTTTTGCATAGGTTTCCCGTTCTTCTACTTCGGCGGCTTCACGAATTTTGGTTTTAAGATCTGGATTTGAAATAGCGCAAAATGTCCAAGGTTGTTTATGTGCTCCAGAAGGTGCTGTAGATGCTGCTTTGATTATATTTTCAATAACTTGTTTAGAAACTGGCTGACTAGAATATTCTCTAACTGAACGTCTTGTATCTAGCCAATTAAAGAATTCTTGACTTTTTTTTATTGAATCTTCTTCTGAAATAGATTCAGATTCATACAACGTATGCTTATAACCATTTATTAAAATTTGTTCGTCAACTGTCATTATTTTTTTAATTATTAATCCGTTTTAAATCTAAATCATGAAAATCAAAACTAAAATCGATATTTGGTGAGATACCTTTCATTTTTATATTTACTGCTTTTCCGTTTTCATTCAAACTAAATATGGCAAATGCATCGGCATTCATGTCTTGATACTCCCATTTAATAGCAAAGGTTTGATCTTTATATAAGCGCATAGGGCCATTGAGTTTTGGAGAACGATGGCTTTTAAACCATAATTGTTCTCCTTTTTTAAATACTTCTACATTACCAAACCAATTATCTTTATAAACTCCTATATAATCATTCTCATTTATCATAGAACTGTCAGCATTTGCAACCTCTTCCCAAACTTTTTGTGTTACATTATCTGCACCACTTTTATTAGATGCCATATAATTTGCATACTTATCAATCCAACCAAAATCGTCTAATCCTAAGTAACTATCAACAATCGTTTGTGATACAGCTCCAAATATACCTGCACCATCATCGCTGGTATTGGTTAGTACCACAACACCAAGATTAAGGTCAGGAATCATAATAGTTTTAGACAACATACCTGGTAAACCGCCCGTATGAGAAACACTCATATTACCTAAAACATCGGTTAAACCCCAACCCAAACCATAACCTCTAAAATGAGAATTATATCTTGGATTTTGACTGGCGTTCTGAACCGTATGAATTTTCCACATTTCACGTTGGCTTTTTTTAGTAAATAACTGATGTTCTAAATTAGGACCATACTTACCATAGTTTAAATGCATAATCATCCAGTTACTTAAATCATCAACATTCGAGTAAATTCCTCCGGCGGCTCCATTTATCATTTCATGAAAATTTGGTAATGCTTTTAATTCACCCGTATTAGAATCATGAGGTGATGCCAAATTACTCATATCGGTCATTCTGTCTAAAGATGCATAGGTGTTATCCATTTGTAATGGTTCCAATATTCGTTTAGTGATGAATTCTTCCCAACTCATGCCACTAACCCGTTTAACTACTTCTCCAGCAACTAAATAGAGTAAATTATCGTAATCCCATTTGGTTCTAAATGCCGAAACGGGTTTAAAATACTGAAAACTCGACAGTAAATCATCTATTGTGAAATCGGAACCATCAGGAAAAAACATGAGATCTCCCATCCCTAATCCCAATCCACTGCGATGTGTTAAAAGATCTTGGATATTAAAATTATCGGTAACATATGAATTATACATAGTAAATTCAGGGATATAGGTTTTTACTTTATCATCCCACGAGAGTTTACCTTCTTCAACCAATATCGCCAATGCTGCTGTGGTAAAGGCTTTACTATTAGATGCAATAGCGAAATTAGTATGCTCATTAACCGGACTATGTGTTAAAACCGATTTAACGCCGTAACCTTTTTCATGAATAATTTTACCATCTTTTACAATTGCTACAGACACTCCTGCTACATGAAATTTACTCAAAGCATAATTTACAAGTGAATCTACTTGTTGTGTCGACATTTGTGCATTAACATAGTAATTAAGCATTAAGGCAACACATATTATATTTACAGTTTTTAATTTGATTCTCAACATTTTGAATTTATTTTTATATAGGCTTAAAGTTAGTATTTTATTTAATATAGATGAATGCTTAGTATTATTTGATAGTTTAATAATACTACAATTTAAAAAGGCTCCTGATTTTCAGAAGCCTTTAAATATCTTTATTTTAGTATTCTAATTTTATTCGTTTATTAAGTTTTCTAAATTATCAATAATAATATTATAAAACCCTTCAAACAATTGTACCATTTCGCTTTTAGCTTCAGGAACTACATTAAATTCACATCCCCAAGTAACTTTACAAGTGTCTTTACCAGTAGAAGATACTTTTACTGTACTCAGGTAGTCTGTTATAGGGAAAGGTCCATCAGTTATTTTATATTGAAACTCCTGTGCTGAAGCATCTACTTCAGATAAAACTTCATGAATGGCAGCCCCATCTGGCATATAACACGTTCTGGTTGCGCCTTTTCCATATCCTTTTGTTTCTGATCTTTCAATTGGAGAAAATTCTTCAATACCTCTAAAAGAAGCTAACTTTTCCCATGCTTTTGATGATGCTACATTAATTTGTTTACTTACTACTACTTCTGTCATGTTTTTTGTTTTTAATTAATAACAAGACAAATATATTATGAGAATAGCATCCAAAAAAAAATAGCGTTCAGATATAAAAAGAAGCTATTTTATAAATGATAATTGCCCATCTACAAACAATTGCAAACTTGGTTTATCTTGAATTTTGTATAAAATGCTCAGACCAAAAATAACTCCTAGGAGAAATTCAGAGTAATCTTCAATTTTACTCCTGTCTTTTATTTGCCCTAAAGCAAATGCTTTTTCTAATACTACTTTATAACTATCTGTGAGTATTTTAAAATACGCATTGTATCTGTCTATAATCTCTTGATTCTCGTTACGCATTTCAACAACAGTATTGACCATTAAGCAGCTTTTTGGAAATGTCTTGTCTAAAAGGGCATCAATAAGTGAATAAAAAAATGCCTTAAGAGAATCTAATCCTTCTGTAGTTTCGCGTAATTGGCTTAAAAACGGGTCTGAATAATTAGATGTATAATAATCTAATGAGTCTAAAAACAAAATATCTTTAGAGTATTTATTATAAATAATAGAAGTACTAACATTTAAGTGGTTTGCTAATTCATTTACTGAAACGCCTTTATAACCTTTAAGCCAAAAGAGATTTTGTGCTTTTTCAACTAATTCTTCATATGAGTATTTAATAGCTTTTGCCATTCTAATTTAATTTAAAATTGTTTTAATTCCATTTTCAATATGTCGCGCTCTCCTATCTTCTGTGTGTATCAAACAAAAACTCATAGAAGTACAAAACAATCCTAATAAATGTATTGCTAATTGATTTGCTTTGATTTCATTATAAGCGTGCCTTACTAAAAGTAAAACAAATTGTTCTTTGATTTCTTTTAAATAATCATTAACTATAATTTTAATCTGATCATCACTATCTGCCAATTCTGTTCCAATATGAATAATATAACATCCTTTTATAGCATTTTCTTTGTTAAGAAAACTAAAATAGAACGCCTTTAAAATATTTGAAGCATTACCTTTCTCTTTTAAAATTTCTATATTATTTGAAGATTGTTTTTCTCGATAATATTTAAGAGATTGATATAAAATTCCCTCTTTATTTGTAAACTCATGATATAATGAAAACCTATTGACATTCGTTTCATTAACTAAATCTTTTATTGAACAACCTCTAAACCCTTGATTCCAAAAAAGTGTCATAGATTTATCTAAAACTCTATTGACATTATATTCTTTATATCTCATAATATATTTACTAGATAAAGGTATAAAACTCTATTAAAGCAATAAAAAATGCAATTTAAATAAGTAATCACTTAACCCTAATAATTACTTGTTCTTTTCTTCAATCCAACGGGACATGAACTTTGTGCTTTGCATGGTATGATATTGTAGCATTTGTCCTATAAAATTGTTGAGTCGATGTCTGTTAAGTCTCTCTTTCAATCTTTCAATAGTATTCATAAATTGATTTTGAAATACCCTTTTGCTAAAACGTTTATTAATAATAGTAAATCCATTTTGTTGCTTCTCTTGCCAAAGGGCTTTATTAATATATAATTCAACAGCTTTATTAGCAAACTCCTCAGGGTTATCGTCAACAAATCCATTAGGCTCTAGACTTCCATACATCCCCTCGGCTCCTATGCTTGTTGTTACACAAGGTGTACCGTTTTGCATGGCATCAACGAGTTTTCCTTTAAGTCCTGCACCAAACTGTAAAGGCGTCACACATACTTTAGCTTGTTGCATTACTTGGTTAACATCTTTAACAAATCCTTTTATAAGAAAGTCTTCAGCTTCGTTGTGAAGTTGACTCACTTTTTGTGAAGCATAAGCACCATAGATATGCAATTCGGCTTTTGGTAATTGCTTTCTAATTAATGGCCAAATGGTTTCTTTTAAATATAATACTGAACTGTAATTAGGTGCATGGAAAAAGTTTCCAATAGTTATAAAATGTTGTCGTACTACAAACTTTGGCAGATTGTTGATTGCATCATCTGAAACCTCATCCAACATAAATGGTAAATAGAGTAGCAATGAAGTATCTACTTTAAATTCGTTTTGAAGGATTTCCATTTCAGTTTCTGAAATAATCAAACTCAAATCGCAGCGATAGATACTCGCAATTTCTCGTTTTGCAATATCCTGAAACAAATATGTGGTATCAAAAGTCTTACCTTCTTTAAAGGCTTGCTGACGACCTTTACGCAAACACTGTAAATCTTCGGTATCAAGCACTTGTAAAACATTTGGACAATGTTCTGAAACGCGCCAACCAAATTGTTCTTCCATCATAAAACGATCGAAAAGCACAACATCTGGTTTTAAGTCTTTAATAAAGGTATCGAAACTGGAATTATTTAACTCAATACTTAATTGAGAAACACCAATATTCTTCAGATTGAAAGCATTATCATTTTTAGTACAAGGACTTGCAAAAGTAATCTTGTAATTATGCTTTAGAAATACATTAATTAATTGTAACATACGGCTTCCTGCTGCCGAACTTTTGGGTTCTGGCCAAACAAAACCAATAATTAATAGATTATTTGCCACTAATTCATAAATGTTTTAAATATTATGCGATTTCTCACATTCGTTCGAAATGACTGCTTAATGCAAATTAAAGACTAGCAGGATTTTACTCTGGTTTTGGAGTTAACCCATACTTAATACGTGCAAAATTAGCCCATTCTACAACTGCTTTTAGTTGAGTTTTAGAAAGATTAGCATCACCATGCATCCAAGTATACGAAGGTAAAGGCATTTCTTTTTCTTCAACCATTTCAATTAACTCGTCCAATTTATGGTCTTTCTTTTTTACTGAATAATCTTTCCATTTCGAAAAATTTAACTCTTCATGAGCTTCTTCTATATGTCCAGCTATCCAATAGTTAACAGGCGTAATACTGTTATACCAAGGGTATCTTGTAAAACTACTATGGCAATCAAAACAGGTTTCTTTTAAAATAAGTTTTACAGTTTCGGGTGGATTAGTGTCTGCGAAAAAAGCGTCAATGGAAGTAGTATCTCCTTCGTTTTTTTCTGGTCCAAAAAATTGGGCAATTACAAGTACTATTAATAAGAGTATCAGTATTTTTTTTATAATCTTCATTATTACTTAATTTTAAGTTTTTAAATGTACTAAATTATTAATGACTACTAAAGAGTTATATAGAGAATTAGATGCGGTAAATCACACTATTGAAAATCGTAAAAAATACGCTACTCTTTTGGTTAATAATCCAAATTTAATTCCACAAATTTTAGATATCTTATTTAATGTAGATGATCAGCAGTCTTGTCGTGCTGCATGGTTATTAGAATTTGTTGCGCGAGAAAATTTAGATACTATTCTACCTTATTTAGATAGAATTACAACACAAATGAACACTGTGTATTTTGATTCTGCTGTACGTCCTATGGCAAAAATTTGTGAAATTATAGTTGAAGCTTACTACCACAAGCTCACTAATCACACCAAAGAATATTTAAAACCCATACATAAAGAACGCATTATTGAAGCCTGCTTTGATTGGATGATTACAAAGCAAAAAGTTGCAGTAAAAGCATTTGCTATGAATACATTGTTTTTACTAGGTAAAGAGTTTGAATGGGTGCATTCAGAATTAGTGTTGATCTTGGAACGCGATTTTCAATCAAGTAGTGCAGCATTTAAGGCACGAGCTAGACATATTCTTAAAAAGATAGAGTAAATACAAACTAAACTATTTTAAAGGTTTTAAAAATCGTAAATTAAAAAATCGCAAATCGTAAATCAAATACTTATCTTTGCATCTTTAAAAAACAACGCAACGTATGTCCTTAACAACACTTAGTGCGATTTCTCCAATTGATGGTCGTTATAGAAATAAAACTGAACCTTTAACTTTATATTTTTCTGAAGAAGCATTAATTAAATATCGAGTGCTAGTTGAAATAGAATATTTCATCGCTTTATGTGAAATTCCCTTGCCACAACTCTCCGATTTTGATGCTAAAAAATTTGAAAGCTTAAGAGCGATTTATATCAATTTTTCAACGGAAGACACCATAGCAATTAAAGAGATTGAAAGTGTTACAAATCATGATGTAAAAGCGGTTGAGTATTTTATTAAAGAACAATTTGACAAACTAAACTTGTCTAAATATAAAGAGTTTATCCATTTTGGATTAACCTCCCAAGACATAAATAACACAGCAGTTCCTTTAAGCATAAAAGCTACCTTGAAGGATTGTTATGCCACAGAATACAGGAGTGTGTTGGAGCGTTTAAAAGAATTAGCTTTGGAATGGAAGGATATTCCTATGCTGGCTAGAACTCATGGTCAACCAGCTTCACCAACACGCTTAGGTAAAGAGCTAGATGTTTTTGTTGTGCGTCTTGAAGAACAATTCAGCAGATTGAACACTATACCAAATGCAGCAAAATTTGGAGGTGCAACTGGAAATTACAACGCACATCATGTAGCCTATCCAGATATAGATTGGAAAGCATTTGGTTCTCGTTTTGTAAATGAAAAGTTAGGATTGCACCATTCGTTTCCAACCACTCAAATAGAACATTATGACCATATGGCTGCTTTGTTTGATTGCTTAAAACGTATAAATACTATTATTATAGATCTAGATAGAGATATATGGACTTATGTCTCAATGGAGTATTTCAAACAGAAAATTAAAAAAGGTGAAGTGGGCAGTTCAGCTATGCCTCATAAAGTAAACCCTATAGATTTTGAAAACAGTGAAGGTAATTTAGGTATTGCAAATGCTATTTTTGAACACTTATCTGCTAAACTTCCATTATCGAGGTTACAACGCGATTTAACTGATAGTACAGTACTGCGAAATATTGGTGTTCCTTTTGGGCATACCATTATAGGCTTTAAATCGACTTTAAAAGGCTTACATAAATTATTAATAAACGAGGCTAAATTTGCTGAAGATTTAGAACAGAATTGGGCCGTTGTAGCTGAAGCTATTCAAACTATTTTACGTCGTGAAGGCTATCCAAATCCTTATGAAACACTTAAAGGATTAACAAGAACTAATGAAGCGATTACACAAACTTCAATTTCAAATTTTATAGATAAGTTAGAAATAAGTGATACTATAAAAGCCGAATTAAAAACTATTTCTCCAAGTAATTATACAGGTGTTTAATGGGTGATAAAATAACATTATTGGCTACAGCTCTTTTGGTAGCATTTTTCTTTATAGCTGGTCTTCTAGAGCTATTAGATAATTTTATTGTAATGATGATTTTATTTTTAGGATTCATTGGAATTGTAATCCATTTAATCCTCGGAAAATCTAAAGATGCTGACAAAAAAACCTGCCATAATAATAGACAGGTTTTACATTAACATTCCAAATTTAATTGTGATTAGTATTTAAACTTGCTAACATTTATTTAAAGAAATTCATAAAATCTTTAACATTATTTTCTTCAGTAGTCATAGAATCTACAACACTTCCCAATTTCATTATTTTTGCAGGCTCCATATTATCGCCTAACACTCTTACTATAGCAAAGCCTTTATCTTTAGCACTTCCAAATACAATAAGTTCATCAATAGAAGTATCTGTACCAATATATTTCACTATAATTTTACCATATGTTGAGTTTCCTCTGAAGAGTTCTTCGTAACGATCGTCTTTTAATATATTCTGGACTTTAATTAATTCTTCTTTATACTCAGCTTCATTATCATCGGTCAAAGTATATGCTAACATATTTAGCTTATCTACAGAATCGTATGCTTCTTTTTGATCTTTAGTTAATTCTACATTGTCCAAATTCACAAAGCTAGTAGGTATATCCACCGAAATAAAATTAGGTGTTTCCTGATTTGCCACATAATATCCTTGTAAAGTCTCTGCATATTCACAGCTCGTTAAAGCTGCGACTATGAAGAGTGACATTACACTATTTTTGATTGATTTATACATGTTGGAATTTTCCTTTTTTAGTTTTTCTTATCTCCTGCTTTTTTCAAGTGTTCTCCTCCAGGAATATTCATACTGCTTGTAATTTTAGAAATCTCTCTAAGATCAATATCTCCAACAATGGAAACAATTACAGTTTCAATCTCGCGTTTTTCACCATTAATAGTAATATTTTCTCCTTTTGTTAATTCTTTTAATCCATTAACAAACATCAATAACTCTTTTACATAGTTTTCATTAGATCCTTCTCTAACATAAAATTTAACGGTTTGGTCGCCATCTTTAAAACGCATTAACTCTTCTAAGCTTGAGCTACCAATATATTTTTTTACATCTGCACTCATTGTTGCAGAGATAGCTTTATCTCCTGTGGTTAACAATTTTACGCTTTTTATTTTCTTGATAGCTTCCATCATTGCTGCTGCTTCTGGATCATCAAAATCAACATTTATAGATGCCAACATATTAAACATCTTTTGATTTATAACTCCAGATGTCACACCATCCATATCTTCGTACTTGTCAAACAGTCCTTGTCCAAAAGACATTATAGGAACCATTATAATTGCTAATATTAATACTAATTTTTTCATGTTTTCTTGTTTTAATTATTCTTTTAATTTGTTTTTAAAAATTTATTTGTTGTTTTTGAAAATTCACTGATGTAAGCAATATTATCTGCACCTTTATCAAAGTTTGAAGACACTAAATTAAGTGTGCTCATCCTTTCACTACCTTGATTAAGCTTAGACGATACTAGATTAAATACTTTCATCGTTTCGTTATAAGCATATAACTCTTCACCAGATAAATCATTTATTGATTTAGAATTACCTACTTGAGTATAAATCCCAAACATAAGAACTGCTATTGCTGCAACCGAAATCCATTTGTACAAAGTATTTGTCTTTCTAGGGTTTAATGGAACGTCTTTAGTAAATTGTTCTTCGTGGGTTTGCAAAAAATACTGAAACATAGATTTATATACTTCCAAATGTGGCGCTACAGTTTCTTGCGAAAAATAGTCTTTTAACTGCTGCTCTTCTTGTAAAGTAGTTTCTCCGTTGTCGTACTTTTCTAATAATTTTTCTATGCTATTTAACACCATAACTATGTGTTTTAGTTAATTTTTCTCTTAATGTTTTTCTTCCTCTTGATAAGGCTACTCTAATGGCTGTCTCGTTCATGTCTAGCATTTTTGAAATTTCATTAAAGTCATACTGTTCTATATCTCTAAGTTGTAATATTATTTTTTGTTGCTCTGGTAATTCTTCCATTATTTTCGAAACCCAGTCTAAACTATCATTCAGTTCAACTTGTTTCTGTAGAGACACATTTTTATCTTGATAATTACTGTGCACTATTTTTAAATTCTGTGCATGTTTCGATTTTAATTTATCCAAACAAAAATTCTTTGTCATCGTCATTGAGAATGCTTCGACATTTTTATAGTCTTCCATCTTTGTTTTGTTATTCCACAATTTCATCAAAATCTCCTGCGTAGCATCTTCAGCTTCTTCTTGCGAAACTAGCAATCGTTTTGCCAAACGAAATACTTTATCTTTAAAAGGCATTACAATGTTTAAAAACTCAGCCTGTGTCATTTTCAATTTATGGTTAGTTAATAGCTTTATTATTGCTATTTGATATTACGACGATGTAATATCTATTTTGTTACATCTATATAATAATTATTTTTATTTTACAATAATGTAAGTAACTTTAGAGTTTAAAAATAAAAATGAAAGCTATGAAATTTAAATTAAATGTTCTTTTAGCATTTATGCTAATAGGACTTACTTATAGTTGTTTTAATGATGGTGATGATAACATGGTTTCTGCCAATGAAATTAATGATTTTGTGTGGAAAGGCATGAATGCTGTTTATCTCTACAAAGACAATATTCCAAACCTAGCGAACGATAGATTTTCGAACAACGGAGAATATGCTGATTACTTAAACTCATTTTTTACACCTGAAGAATTATTTGAAAGCCTGATTTATCTTAGAGAGACTGTTGATAGGTTTAGTTGGATAGTAGACGATTATATTGCCTTAGAACAGTTATTTAGTGGTGTAACTACAAGTAATGGTATGGAGTTTGGTTTATTTTTTGCCCCAAATAGTACTACTGAAGTTTTTGGAGTTGTACGGTTAGTTCTTCCAAATAGTGAAGCCGACAATAACAATCTGAAGCGCGGCGATATATTTTATGCTATTGACGGGACACCACTTACGGAAAGTAATTTTTCTAATCTTCTAAATCAAGACTCTTACGCCATAAACCTTGGAACGTTTAATGATAATGGGACTCCAACAGATACTACAGACGACACTATAGATCCTGGAACCGAAAGTGTTACACTCAATAAAGTACCATACACTGAAAACCCTGTATTTAAGACAAGCATTTTTACTGTTGGTGGTGAGAATGTTGGTTATTTAATGTATAACGGTTTTACTTCAAATTTTGATAATCAACTTAATGCTGTCTTTGGTGATTTTGCGAATAACAATGTTCAGCATTTGGTTTTAGATTTAAGATACAATCCTGGAGGGTCTGTAAATACAGCATCATTATTAGGAAGTATGATTACTGGTCAATTTAATGGACAGGTATTTGCTAAACTTCAATATAATAGTGATTTGCAATCTAATAACTCGGTATTTAATTTTACTAATAGTGTAAATAGCAGTTCTCTTAACAACTTAAATCTTAACAAAGTATATGTTCTAACCTCAGGAAGGTCAGCTTCTGCAAGTGAAATGGTAATTAATAGTTTAAGTGCTTATATTACAGTTGTACAAATAGGCACCAATACTACTGGGAAATCTCAAGCTTCAATAACAGTTTACGATTCCCCTAATTTACAAAAAGCAGGTGCAAACCCGAATCACACCTATGCAATGCAGCCTCTAGTTGCAATAACGGTTAATAAAAACGATGCTTTAGTACCTTCATCTGGATTAATTCCTACTATAGAATTGTCTGAAAATCCTTTTAATTATGGCATACTAGGCGATGCAAACGAACCCTTACTAGCTGCTGCTCTAGCAGATATACTAGGGTCTGGAAGAATATCTTATCCTATTTTACCAGAGTTTGAGCTTTTAGGCGATAGTAATGCCTTTTTACCATTTGATATAGGCATGTATATTGATAATGACAAAATAAATTCTGTTAATAGATTACAAATTAATCAATAAAAAACAACGTCATTGCGAGGAATCCCGATAACAATCGGGTTACGAAGTAATCTCACTAATAAGTAAACAGATTGTTTCACTTTGTTCTCAATGACGTTATTTATAATTTAAAAACTCAAATTAAATCCAATATTTATATTTCTCCCTTTGGTTTTATAACCAAATAACTCTTGATAATCTGTATTAAAAATATTAGTAATATTAGTAAAAAGCGTCATTCTATTTTTAATGAGCTTGTGACTCATATAAAAATCTAACAAACTGTACGATTTTAAATTTATGGTTTCACTGGCAAAAGTTGTACTGTTAAAAAACGCATCTTCCCTTGTATCATTATATTGATACGACAGACTCATAAATGTTGCATCGGTAACTTGATAGTTTAAGTTGGCATTAACTTTAAACTCTGGAATACGAAGTTTTAAATCCTGATCAACTTTTGTGTATGTTACATTAGCTGATGCTTTCAAATCTTTAGTTAATTTATAATCTCCTGTAAATTCAATTCCGCTAGCTGTAAAAGATTCGTCTGTGTTTTTGTATTGAAAAACAAAATTACCTAAGTCCGCAAAATCAATAAAATTGGTTTCTTTTCTGTTAAAGTAAACCACATTAAATGTTGCTTTATCTTTTATACCAAGCTCTGCTCCTATTTCTAATGTTGCATTTTCTTCTGGTTTTAAATCTACATTCCCATATGTAGGTTCAAACAATTGAAACAACGAAGGCACAATATATGCAGTACTATAACTAGTCAATCCTTTAATATAACCCAACGCAACATCTATTTTAACCGACGGATTTACACTATACACCAAATGCGAACCATATTCACTATGATTATTTAAACGTACACCAGAATTAATGCTTAAACCAAAATCAGAAGTGTATCTCACATTTGCATAAGGATCTATAATAGTAAACGACGCTGTATCAGGATTAATACTTTGTTCGAATGTTGTTCCTCCAAATGGAATTGAAAAACTCTCCATTTTATTATCCTGAATATTAATTCCTAAAACCGTAT
>CAYQME010000013.1:54408-55465 GCA_964418645.1 uncultured Flavobacteriaceae bacterium | reverse complement strand
TAGCGTAACGTTTTATTAATTAATTTGTTCAAAAAATGAGTGCAAATATACTGCTTATTAATTAATCTACAAACGTTTTTTACTTTTAAAGCATATTACGACTGCTTTTGAATAATTGCATAAAAGTAAGGGTTAAAACTACCGTTGTTGCAAAACCCATAATTGCAACTGCAAATGTAACTATTCCAGTATTTATATGATACTCTCCGCCAAAAATTTTAAGTAGTTTATCGAGAAAATTTAAATCGATTTCCGAAATATAAAAAGCAAAAAATACAGTAAAAATAACTGTTGCTACAAAACCTGTAACAATCCCCACTGTAAAACCAGAAGTATAAGTAAATTTATCACCTTGTTGTAATTTATAAACTTTTATAGCCTCATAAATTCCAAAGCCTGTAATAATACTATTAAATAGGCTATACAATGGAGACGTATGTAATTTAAAGAGCGATAGTATTAAAAAAAATGCAATTAAAGACCCACTAATTGCTATTCCGAAACGAACGGGTAATGTTACTTTTTTCATAATCACTATGTTTATAAAATTTAAACCTCATTAAATTTCGGAAAAAAAGGAAGTTTTCCTATAAATCAGTATTTTTTTTAATTTCCTAAAGATGTACAATTCTCATTTCTTACTTTTGTAACATTCCTATAATGTTGTAGACCTTTATTCAATTAAATAATCAAATATAAAACATATGAAAAAATGCTTGTTTTCTTTAACTGCTTTTGTGTTAGCTAGTTTTACTGTTTCGGCTCAAGAAGTTAAATTTGAAGAATACGATTTAGATAACGGTATGCACGTTATTTTACATCAAGACAATTCTGCACCTGTCGTTACTACATCTGTAATGTATCATGTAGGTGCAAAAGATGAAAACCCAGAACGAACCGGTTTTGCTCACTTTTTTGAACACCTATTGTTTGAAGGTACAAAAAATATTGACCGCGGCGAATGGTTTACAATTGTAAGCTCAAATGGTGGAAGTAATAACGCGAACACAACTGATGACAGAACCTATTATTATGAAGTATTTCCTTCTAATAATGT
>CAYQME010000013.1:0-54308 GCA_964418645.1 uncultured Flavobacteriaceae bacterium | reverse complement strand
CGAACACAACTGATGACAGAACCTATTATTATGAAGTATTTCCTTCTAATAATGTGGAACTCGGTTTGTGGATGGAGTCTGAACGCTTATTACATCCTATAATTAATCAAATTGGTGTAGACACTCAAAACGAAGTTGTTAAAGAAGAAAAACGCCTGCGCGTAGATAATCAACCTTACGGAAGATTCTTGGAGAACATTAAGTTAAATATGTTTAAAAAGCATCCTTACAAAGGAACAACTATTGGCAAAATGGCTCATCTTGATGCTGCTACGCTTGAAGAATTTCAAGCCTTCAATAAAAAATTCTATGTGCCTAATAATGCTGTCTTAGTCGTTGCTGGAGATATTGATGTGTCAAGTGTAAAAAAAATGATTCAAGATTATTTTGGGACTATTCCAAAAGGTGAAGATATTACTAGGAAATTCCCAAAAGAAGACCCAATTACTGAAGCTATAAATGCAAAAGCATACGATCCTAATATCCAAATTCCTGCAATTATGGCTGCGTATAGAACACCCTCTTTTAAAGAAAGAGATTCTTATGTGTTAAGTATGATTTCTAGTTATTTAAGTGATGGGAAATCTTCGAAATTGTATAAAAAAATAGTTGATGACAAGAAAATGGCACTACAAGTAGGAGCTATTAACTTTAGTCAAGAAGATTATGGTACTTACATTTTATTTGGATTGCCTCTTGGCGACGTTAAATTAAATGATATTGTAACACAGATTGATGAAGAAATTGTAAAAATACAAGAAGAGTTAATTTCAGAAAATGATTATCAAAAACTTCAAAACAAATTTGAAAATCAATTTGTAAACTCTAATTCAAGTATTTCTGGGATTGCAAACTCTTTGGCTAGATACTATACGCTTTATGGAGACACCAATTTAATTAATAATGAAATTGATATCTACAAATC
Source organism: uncultured Flavobacteriaceae bacterium (assembly GCA_964418645.1). Classification (GTDB taxonomy): domain Bacteria; phylum Bacteroidota; class Bacteroidia; order Flavobacteriales; family Flavobacteriaceae; genus JAADHG01. Next base: position 53,383 of record CAYQME010000013.1, on the reverse strand, counting down.
TATTACCAGAGAAGAAATTCAAGAAGTAGCAAAAAAGTATTTAAACCCTAATCAACGCTTAATTTTAGAGTATTTACCTAAAAAAGACGATCAATAAAAAGACATTATATATGAAAACTAAAATATCAATATTAATTACATTGTTTTTATTATCAGTTGGCGTAAATGCTCAAGTTGATAGATCTAAACAACCTAAACCAGGATCTGCTCCTAAAATTCAGTTAAAAACACCTGTTGAATTTACTTTAAGTAATGGGCTAAAAGTAATGGTTATCGAAAATCATAAATTACCACGAGTATCCTTTAATTTAACCATCGATAATGTCCCGACCATTGAAGGCAAAAAGAAAGGTGTTTCCGATTTGCTAGGTGTAATGCTTGGCAACGGGACAACTACAATTCCTAAAGACGATTTTAATGAAGAAGTGGATTTTTTAGGTGCAAATTTAAGTTTCTTTTCTTCTGGTGGATTTGCAAGTGGTCTATCAAAGTATTCTGAACGAATATTAGAACTAATGGCAGATGCAACCATGCATCCGTTATTTGAAGAAGAAGAATTTAATAAGGAAAAAGATAAGCAAATAGAAGGCTTAAAAGCTAGCGAAAAAAGTGTTGATGCTGTTGCCAGTCGTGTTGCACTAGCCTTAGCTTACGGCACTCATCATCCTTATGGAGAATATGTTAATGAAGCATCCCTAAATGTTGTTTCTTTTGACGATGCACAAAAATATTTTCGAGATTTTTTTAACCCCGGAAATGCTTATTTAGTTGTTATTGGAGATGTAGACGGTGCTACTATAAAAACCCAAATTGAAAATACCTTTGGTCTCTGGATAAAAGGTACAAGCCTTAATCTCGAGGTACCAAAAGTAAGCCCAAATGTACAATACACACAAATTAATTTTGTGGATATGCCAAACGCCGTACAATCTAATATTTCTCTTACAAATAATGTGACATTAAAAATGAATGATCCAGACTATCATGCCGTTTTAATTGCAAATAAAATATTAGGTGGTGGCTTTAATAGTTACTTGAATATGAATTTACGTGAAGCACATGGTTATACTTATGGTGCACGTTCAAGTATAGGCACAAGTAGATATAATGCGTCTCGATTTACTGCTGGTGCTGCTGTTAGAAATGCCGTAACAGACAGTTCGGTAGTAGAAACTATAAAGGAAATTAAGCGTATTAAAAATGATACCGTTACTAGTGAGGAGCTAGCTAATGCAAAAGCTAAATATGTTGGCGATTTTGTATTAGCACTTGAACGTCCTCAAACTATTGCACGTTATGCATTGAATATTAAATTAAATCATTTACCTGAAGATTTCTATGCAACATATCTTGAGAAAATTAATGCTGTTACCAAAGATGATGTAAAACGTGTAGCAAATACCTATTTTAAAGTTGAAAATGCACGTATAATAGTTGTGGGAAAAGGAAGTGATGTGATTCCTAACCTTGAAAAAACTGAAATCCCAATTAAATATTTCGATAAATATGCTAATCCTGTTAAAAGGCCAGAATTCTCAAAACCAATACCTAAAGGTGTAACGGCTCAATCTGTAATAAATAAATATATTGAAGCCATTGGTGGAAAAGATATTGCAATAACTGTAAAAACAGTTCACTCAAGTGCAGATGTAACAATTGAGGGTGCTCCTTTTTCCCCAAAAGCAGAAATTAAAAAAATGGTACCAAACAAAGAATCTATGGAAATGAGTATTGAAGGGATGGGAGTTATTATGAAACAAAAATTTAATGGTGAAACGGGTTATGTTGAGCAACAAGGACAAAAAATGGAGACAAAAGGTGAAATGTTAGATTCCCAAAAATCTAAAATTACATTGTTCCCGGAATTATATTATGACAAGTCATATAAATTAACTTTAGAAAGTTTAACAACAATCAATGGTAATGATGTTTTTAAAATTAAAATAGAAAAAGATGGTAACTCATCCTTTAAATATTATAATGCTGAAACTGGTTTTTTAACAAGAGAAGAGAAAACTACAACCATTAGTGATAAAGAAGTAACAACTGTTGTAGATTATTCTAACTATTCCCCTGTTAAAGGTGTACAATTTCCTTATTATCAAATTGTTAAATCCGGACCACAAACCATCATTTTCAATATTAATAATGTAAAAGTTAACGAAGGTGTAACTGACGAAGATTTTAATTAATTTTGAATAAAAATACCATTTATCAAACCCAAAGTAAAAACTTTGGGTTTTTTAATTCCTGTTATTTGCAAAATAAACCCCAATTAAAATAAGAATAGTCGCCAAGGCTTGCAAAAGGCTAAACCCTTCGCCATCTAAAACACCCCAACCTACAGCTACAATAGGCATAACATAAGTTACAGAAGAGGCAAATACTGGTGTAGCCATTTGTACCAACTTATTAAACATCACTTTAGCTAAAGCGGTACCAAAAGCAGAAAGAATAATAATATATACCAAAGACATTTTAACCGCAGGGTTTTCAAATGTTTCCTTGGAAAAGAAATTGGTAAAAAGTAAGACTATAAATGCTGGAATTACAATAGCCGTAAAATTACCAAGAGCAATAGTTATAGCTTTAACATCCTGTAAATGCCGCTTAATAATATTTACATTGGCACCATACATAACACCCGAAATTAAAACCAATCCTGCATACAAATAATTTTGATGCGGATTAAGTTGTGCACCACTACCAATTAAAATGGCTGTTCCAAAAAAACCAATAATGACACCCAATATTTGACGTTTAGTTGAAGCTATTTTAAACACGGCAAAGCCTAACAGAATAGTATTTAAAGGCACTAGCGAATTTAAAATGGAAGCAATGGCACTATCAATTTCTGTCTCAGCATAAGCAAATAAAAACACTGGAAAAAAAGTGCCTATAAAACCTGAAATGATAAGCCACTTCCATGTATCCTTAGGAATTTCTTTTAAGGTGTAAAACCCGAAAATAAATATAAAAAATCCTGAAAACAGTATGCGTAATGCGCCTAATTGTAAAGGCGTTAAACCTATTAATCCTTTTTTAATAAGAATAAATGAGCTGCCCCAAATTATTGATAATACAATAAGATAAATCCATTTTTTATTCCTCGAATCCATCGATATATTCTATATTTGACACAAAAGTGAGCAAATAAAAGCTAAAAATTGTTAGTTTTGTGGAGAACTTAATACTTAAAATTATGAAGACATTAAAAAATATTTTAACAGTGGTTTTGGTAGCTACACTATTTACTGCATGTAAAAATGAAGCGAAACCCGAAGTTAAAACTATAGAAACTGACGTCGCTATAGCTACAAAAAAAGCCCTAAATCCAGATGCAAATTTTGTAAAGACAGAGTTTACTATTGAAGGTATGACCTGTGCTATTGGTTGTGCAAGAACTATAGAAAGTAAAATTGCTAAAATGGATGGTGTAAAGTCTGCTAAGGTGGATTTTGATAGAAAATTAGCCATGGTAGAATATGATGATGCTATGGTAAATCATGAAGCTTTAGAAACAACGGTTTCTAAAACTGCCGATATTTACAAAGTAAGCGACATAAAGGATGTGGACGCATTTACGGCTAAAACACATGATAAAGATTGCCAAAAAGAATGCTGTAAAAACAAAACAGCAGCAGAATCTGCCTCTACTAAAGCTCCTGCAGACAAGAAAGAAGCTTGCGCCAAAGATTGTAAAAAAGCGTGCTGTACTGAGAAAAAAGGTGATGCTTAAAAATAATAACTATAACTAATTAACGAAAAGCTACGCAGTGCGTGGCTTTTTGTTTTTAATATTAGTTCATCAATTCTTCAATTCCGATATAAATATTTTTCATTAAAATAAATGATGCCTTGGTATGTGAATTATCTAATTGTTGTGTAAACAATCTCCAAAAGAACGATTGGTTCTAATTAAAAAGTGTTTCATAATATTCTGAAATTTTTAGCAGATCTTTATTCTTTGCTATTTTAAGTCTATTAGATTCGGTAAAAATTTTAATATCGTCTTTCTTATTTTTAAATAAACTATAAAATTGTTTTTTGTTTTTTGGGATTTTCACTAATCCTTCTGCAAATTTAAAATAGAAAATATCTTTCAATTTTTCAAAACGGTTTGATGAACTTGTTACAAAACTATTTTCTGCCTTTTCTTCTTTTTTAAATGAAACCCGTTCTTTTTTTAGAAGCACACATTTTCCTTTATCATTCTTTGAAAGAATAACAAAATATCCAATTTTATTATCAAATTCATAAGCTCGGTATATTTTTTGACCCAGCATTATATACAAAAAATTAAGTTTTTTTCGCAGCAAGTAATAATTTACACCATCTTCCAATAAAGACACCTCAATGTTGTCTGTATATGCGTTGTATCTGGCCAACGCCGTTTCCATGTATTCGAACTCTGGTGAGTAAAATTTGCATATGGGAAGCAATTTATTCGCTCCAACACTATTATCAATATATGGAGAGCCTTCAATATTTTCATACTTAACAAGGTTCGACTTTGTATCTGACGAAAAATAAGAATAATTAGGATTGTTAAAAATAGAAATATTGGATCCGGTAACAAATGTACCTGTACTTTTAGGAGGTAATTGGCAAAAAGTTTGTGAAAATGTAATCAAGTAGCAAAAGGTTATATAATATGTTTTCATCATAAAATGATATTAATTCTTAATGTCATTGACTCCTTTGTTACTAAAAACACAAATTGTACAGTTTTCGAATTGAAATTATGAAATTGGAAATTAGTTATTCATCAGTGCTTCAATCTCCTCAACCTCAATAGGGATGTTTTTCATTAAGTTTAAAGGTTCGCCTTGTTCTTGGATAACCACATCATCCTCCAAACGAATGCCAAATCCTTCCTCTGGGATATAAATACCTGGTTCTACAGTAAACACCATATTGGCTTGCATAGGTTCGGTTAAAATACCATAATCATGCGTATCTAATCCCATGTGGTGCGAGGTACCATGCATAAAATATTTTTTATAGGCTGGCCAATCTTTATCTTCATTTTGTACATCGGCTTTATCTAATAAACCTAAATCCAACAATTCTGAAGTCATGAGTTTCCCAACCTCAACATGATACTCTGCCCAATCCGCTCCGGGAATTAACAGTTTTGTAGCTTCATTTTTTACACGGTTTACCGCATTATAAACCGCCTTTTGTCTATCTGTAAAACGCCCAGAAACAGGAATAGTTCGCGTCATATCACTGGAGTAGTTGGCATATTCGGCACCAACATCTAGCAGTATTAAATCGCCTGCTTTGCATTGTTGGTTGTTCTCTATATAATGTAACACATTGGCATTATTTCCTGAAGCTACAATTGGTGTATAGGCGAATTTTTTGGAGCGATTTCGTAAAAACTCGTGCATAAATTCGGCTTCTATTTCATACTCCCAAACTCCAGGTTTTACAAAGTTTAAAATGCGACGAAAGCCTTTTTCAGTAATATCACAAGCGGTTTGAATTAAGTCTAATTCTATTTGGTCTTTAACCGAACGTAAACGCTGCAAAATAGGATTACTCTTTGCCACAGCATGTGCAGGATATTTGTCTTTTAACCATTTAGTAAAACGGTCTTCACGTGTTTCAGTTTCAACCGAAGCTCTATAATGTTCATTGGTGTTTAAATAAACCGTATCGCATTGTGTCATGATTTCAAACATGATTTTTTCCATCTCTTGTAACCAATACACCGTTTTTATTCCACTGGTTTTTAATGCGGCTTTTTTGTTGAGTTTTTCACCTTCCCAAATCGCTATACGTTCATTGGTTTCTTTTAAAAATAAAATCTCCCGATGCTTTGCTTTTGGGCAATCTGGGAACAACACCAAAATGCTTTCTTCTTGGTCAACACCACTTAAATAAAAAATATCGCGATGCTGTTCGAAAGGCATGGTACTGTCTGCGCTAATTGGATATATATCGTTGCTATTAAACACAGCCAAACCATGTGGTTTCATTTGGGCTGTGAAATTTTTACGGTTTTTTATAAATAATGCAGGGTCTATTGGATTGTATTTCATGGTAAAAAAATTTATAAAACAAATGTAGCAATTAAGATGAAAATTAATGAACAAGCTTAATTTTCTTTTTATAAGGCTTAGTTATATGCGCTGTATAGTTTTTGCAAATCGTTTTTCTTTATAGAAATCATGTTCACATCTAAAGAAATAGGTGTTAATGGTGTGTCTGTAGAATCTCGTTCTACATTAACAATAGCATCAACAACATCCATACCTTTTATAACTTTCCCAAATACCGTATAGTCGCCATCCAAACGATGTAAGCCGTCTTTGTTTTGAACGATATAAAACTGGCATCGTGCTGAAAGTTTTTCAGGATTTCCATCTCTTCCTGCGCCTAAAGCGCCATAAGTATGCAAAAGCGAATCGTTAAACTCTGGTGCTAATAAATATTCTGGATCATTAAAGCCTTCAGGTGTATCTGGACAACCACCTTGTACTACAAAATTGGGAATTACACGATTAAAAGTAAGTGAATCCCAATAGCCTTTATTAGCCAATTCAATAAAACTCTTTTTGTGATTGGGTGTTTCATTGTATAACCAAACTAGTACCTCTCCTTTTGGTGTTTTTATTTGACCAATTTGAAACATTTTTTCTTGAGTACATGATAATAGTAGAATTACTATTAAAAATGAGATTATTTTTTTCATAATTACCAGTTGGTTTAGATATTAAAAATAGGAAATAAATAGGAATGTTAAAGTTCCTTTTTTTTAAACAAGAATTTTGATGTTTTACTCAAGTTTAAGTACTTTCAACATTTAAACTAACAATCCAACTAATGAAAACTTTTAAACTATTTTTTTGTCTAAGTCTTCTTTTTATTTTTCAAGTAAAAGCACAACAACCTTCAATAGTAAAAAACGTTCCTTTTACTAATATTGGGCCCACTATAATGAGTGGTCGTGTTGTAGATATAGATGTCAACCCAAATAATACTATTGAATTTTATGTTGCCTATGCATCTGGTGGCTTATGGTACACAAACAATAACGGAACTTCATTCACTCCAGTTACCGATAATGCGCCTACCCAAAATATGGGAGACATTGCTGTTGATTGGAACAAAGGCACTATTTGGATTGGAACAGGTGAAAACAATTCCTCGCGTTCATCATATTCTGGGATAGGGATATTAAAAAGTACAGATAAAGGAAAAACATGGCAAAATGTTGGTTTAAAAGATTCACATCATGTTGGACGGATTATTATCAATAAAAATAATCCTGATGAAGTTGTTGTAGGTGTTATTGGTCATTTATATACCCCAAATGCCGAACGTGGCATCTTTAAAACTACTGATGGTGGAAAAACTTGGAACAATACTCTTTTTATTAATAATGATACAGGAATAATTGATATTAGCATTTCTCCAACCAATCCAAATACTATGTTTGCCGCATCTTGGGAGCGACATAGAAAAGCTTGGAATTTTGTTGGGAATGGAGAACATTCGGCCATATATAAAAGTACTGATGGTGGAAGTTCTTGGGTAAAACTCACAGAAAAAAATAACGGATTTCCAACAGGAAATGGTGTTGGTCGCATTGGGTTAGCTACTTTTAATGATAACATAATCTATGCTTTTTTGGACAATCAATTTAGACGACCAGCCAAAAAGAAAAAAGAAACTTCAGGATTGAAAAAAGACGATTTTAAAACAATGTCTAAGAAAGATTTTCTAAAACTAGATGATAAAAATTTAAATACCTATTTGAAAGACAACAGATTCGGAAAAAAATATACCGCTAAAAGTGTAAAAAAATCTGTTAAAGACAATGAAGTTAAACCTAGTGATTTGGCAACTTATTTGGAAAATGCAAATTCTGTGATGTTTGATTCACCAGTAATTGGCGCTGAAGTTTATAAATCTATAGATGGTGGAAAATCATGGAAAAAAACACATAAAGGCTATTTAGATGGTGTGTACAGTTCTTATGGCTATTATTTTGGAGTTATTGCTGTAAACCCTTCAAATGAAAATAAAATTTATATTCTTGGTGTTCCTATTTTAAAATCGGATGATGGTGGAACATCTTTTACTGCAATTGGAAAAGAAAATGTACATAGCGATCATCAGGCTATTTGGGTAAACCCGAAAAAAGAAGGGCACCTTATTAATGGCAATGATGGTGGTATTAACATCACTTACGATGATGGCGAGAATTGGATAAAAAACAATCAACCTGCTGTGGGACAATTCTATTATATTAATGTTGATAATGAAAAGCCTTATAATGTTTATGGTGGTTTACAAGACAATGGCGTTTGGTTTGGACCAAGTGCATATTCAGCTTCAAAACGATGGGAAAGTAGTGGTAATTATCCATATAAAGGTATTGGTGGAGGCGACGGTATGCAAGTACAAATTGATAATCGTAACCACAATATAGTTTACGGAGGTTCTCAATTTGGGTTTTATTATCGCGTGAATCTTGAAACAAAAAAACGTCTTAGAATAAATCCTAAACATAAATTAGGAGATGCTCCGTATCGCTATAACTGGCAAACACCCATTTTATTATCCCCGCATAACCAAGACATTTTATATATAGGAGCTAATAAATTGCTACGATCAATGAATCAAGGAGAAACATTCGATGTTATTTCTAATGATTTAACAACAGGTGGCAAAAAAGGTAATGTGCCTTATGGGACATTAACTGCAATCTCAGAAAGCCCCTTTCAATTTGGATTAATTTATACAGGAAGTGACGATGGTTATATTAATATAACTCAAAATAGTGGAGGTTCTTGGACAAGAATATCAAATACATTACCTCAAGGTCTTTGGGTGTCCAGAGTTGTGGCATCGCAGCACAAAAAAGAACGTGTATATGCAACATTAAATGGTTATAGAAATGACGATTTTAAACCTTATATTTATATGAGTAATGATTTAGGAAACACTTGGAATTCTATAAATTCTAATCTTCCTAGCTCACCTATAAATGTCGTTAAGGAAGATCCTGTTGACGAAAATTTACTCTATATAGGAACCGATAATGGCGTTTATGTAACATTTAACAAAGGACTAAGTTGGGAAGCATTTTCAAACGGATTAACAACAGTTGCAGTACATGATCTAGTGATTCAACCAGAAGCAAGGGATTTAGTAGTTGGTACACATGGTCGCTCAATTTATAAAGCAAATATTGCTGCTTTGCAACAATACAATAAGGTAAATTCTAAAGACATTGCTCTCTTTGAAGTTCCTTCTATACGTTTTTCATCACGTTGGGGAAGTTCATGGAACCAGTTTTCTCAAGTGTTTGAGCCTTCTACAACAATTACAGTATTTGTAAAAAAATCTGAAAATCAATCTTTGAAAGTGTTTTCTGAAGAAGGTTTAGAGCTTAATTCTATTTCGTTTAATGCAGATAAAGGCTTTAATTATACTAATTATGATTTATCAATGACCGAAGGCGGAAAAAAAGCTTTACAAAAGGCTAATCCCAAATTAACAGTCAAAAAAGCTCAAAATGGTAAATACTATTTACCTAAAGGAAAATATACAATCCAGATTAACGATGAAAAAACTTCGCTAACAATAAAATAAAAACTACTTGACATATGTATAATAGCAAGAATATTTTTGCTTTTTATTGTAAAAAGTTTCTTATAATGATTGTACTATTTATAATAATTCTATATTAGTTCTTTCTAGTGTTAACAAAAACTAAATATTAATGATTAAAGTTAACATAACAGCTAATTTTATGGCTTTAAGTTAGGGTTCTATAAATTATTCTCCAGCTAAAGAAATAATTATACTCCTTTGGAATGATTTTTGTTACTTCCTAAAACTAAATTAAATCAATCAAAAAACCATCATTATGTTTAAAAAGGCATTATTATGTTTTCTATTATGTTTTTCACAGTTATTTTCTCAAAATAAAAGTTCCGATTTAAAAGTTTACCTAGATTGTAACAGGTGTGATAATACCTTCATTAAACAAAATTTGAATAATGTTGAATTTGTTAGGGATCAAAACTATGCAGATGTGCATTTATTTTTTACAACCCAAAGAAATGGTAGTGGTGGGACTGCTTATGAGATAGAATTTATAGGCCAAAATGAATTTGAAAAAATTCAGGACACCCTCAGTTTTTCTACAGACACTGACATGACTAATGATGATATACGGCAGCGGATACTTAAATATATCAAACTAGGCTTAATTCGCTTTTGGATAAAACAGGGCAAAACAGATAATATTTCTATTACAGTAAGTAGTCCAAAGAAATCGGACGAGGAAGCAAAAAAAGAGAAAGACCCGTGGAATTATTGGGTTTTTCGTATAGGAGCAAATGGGTATTTTAGCGGTCAAGAGTCCAGTAAATTTAGCAATGTAAATTTTAACCTTTCTGCTAAGCGAGTTACAGATAAAAACAAATTTTCAATTAGGTTAGGATTAAGTGAAAATAAATCTACATTTAATTTTGGAGAAGAAGAGATAGTATCCATTCAAAGTTCTAAATACTTGAATACTAGTGATATTATAAGCATAACGGAACATTGGTCTGTTGGTGCTTTTGCAAGGTTAGGGTCATCAGTATTTAGAAATAAAGATTTTTATTGGTCTTTCAAACCTGCAATAGAATATAACTTTTTTAAATACTCAGAATCCTCAAAAAAACAGCTAACCCTATCTTATAGAAATGGTACTGTGTATAATAATTACATTGAACGATCTGTTTTTGGTAAGGAATCTGAATATTTGTGGGAGCATGGATTAGCTCTAGGGGGAAGTGTGAATCAAAAATGGGGGAATATTTCTGGACAAGCTTCTTATCAACAGTTTTTACATGATACAAGTTTAAATTCATTATCGTTTTTCATAGGTACAAACGTAAGACTATTTAAAGGGTTTAGTATGAATTTAAATGGTAGCTATAGCATTACTAGAAATCAAATTGATTTACCTGCAGGAGATGTGTCATTAGAAGAATTACTACTTCAGCAACAACAACTAAAATCAGGGTACAATTACTTTGTTAGTATTGGGTTTAGTTACTCATTTGGATCAATTTATAATACTATTGTAAATCCAAGGTTTAACTTTTAATTAAACACATTCTAAATATCAAATAAAATAACCTATAAAACTTGTGTTAATTAAGTGTGCTCATTACATTTGTCTCCTATAAATTAACTTCAAAATAATGGGCGGATTTTTCAAATCTTCGATTGGAAGAAAAGTGGCCATGGCGCTTTCTGCATTCTTCCTCATGTTGTTCTTACTTCAACACTTTGCAATTAATATGTTATCGGTTTTTAATGCAGACGCCTTCAATGCAGTATCGCATTATATGGGAACCAATTGGTTAATCCAATTTATTATACAACCCATTTTAATTTTTGCTGTGGTATTTCATTTTGTGATGGGATTTGTCCTAGAACTTAAAAACAAGAGCGCAAGAAACTTAAGCTATGTTAATAATAATGGTTCTGCTAATTCTACTTGGATGAGTAGAAACATGATATACAGTGGCATGGTAATTTTGGCTTTTATTGTTTTGCATTTTATTGATTTTTGGATTCCAGAATTAAAATATAAATACGTAGAAGTATTACCAGAAGATCCCAATAGATATTTTGAAGAACTAATACACAAGTTTGAAAACCCATTAAGAGTTGTTGCATATATTATAGCTTTTGTGCTTCTATCGCTACATTTGCTTCATGGTTTTACAGCAGCATTTCAATCAATAGGAGTATCAACCATAAGAAAAAAATTATTACAAAAAATAGGGAGAGCATATGCTATTATTATTCCTTTAGGATTTATTTTCATAGCTCTGTTTCATTATTTCACACACCATTAATCGTAATTAAATATGGCATTAGACGCAAAAATACCTGAAGGAGAAATTAAAGATAAATGGGACAATTATAAAGCCCACACTAATTTAGTAAATCCTGCCAACAGAAGAAAAATTGATGTTATTGTTGTAGGAACTGGTTTAGCGGGTGCATCTGCAGCTGCTACACTAGGCGAAGCCGGCTACAATGTTAAAGCATTTTACTTCCAAGATAGCCCAAGACGAGCACACTCAATTGCTGCACAAGGTGGAATAAACGCATCAAAAAATTACCAAAACGATAATGATAGCGATTATCGTTTATTTTACGATACCGTAAAAGGTGGTGATTATAGAGGGCGAGAAGATGATGTTTATCGTTTAGCGCAATTAAGTGGAAATATTATTGATCAATGTGTTGCTCAAGGTGTTCCGTTTGCGCGAGAATATGGTGGAACTTTAGCTAATCGTTCTTTCGGTGGAGCGCAAGTATCGAGAACATTTTATGCTTCGGGAGCAACTGGTCAGCAATTATTATTGGGAGCTTACAGCTCCATGAACAGACAAATAAAAGCTGGAACAGTTACACCTTACAGCCGTCATGAAATGTTAGATGTAGTTATTGTTGATGGTAAAGCAAGGGGGATTATTACAAGAGATTTAGTTACAGGAAAAATAGAGCGTTTTGGTGCTCATGCCGTTGTTTTGGCAACAGGAGGCTATGGAAACGTCTTTTATCTATCTACTAACGCTATGGGTTGTAATGTTACAGCAGCATGGAAAACCTATAAAAAAGGAGCCTTTTTTGCCAATCCTGCATACTGTCAAATTCACCCAACATGTATTCCTGTTTCTGGAGACCATCAAAGTAAATTAACTTTAATGTCAGAATCATTAAGAAATGACGGAAGAATTTGGGTGCCGAAAAATATGAATGATGTAAATGCCATTAGAGAAGGAAAACTAAAACCAACCGAAATTACCGAAGAAAATAGAGATTACTATTTAGAAAGACGTTATCCAGCTTTTGGAAACTTAGTACCAAGAGATGTGGCATCTCGTGCAGCCAAAGAACGCTGTGATGCTGGTTATGGTGTAAATAAAGCAGGCTATGCTGTTTTCCTAGATTTTACTGATGCCATCATTCGTTTAGGAGATGATACGGTTAAAGAACGTTATGGAAACTTGTTTGATATGTATGAAAACATTACAGGAGACGATCCATACAAAACACCAATGAAAATTTATCCTGCTTCTCATTATTCTATGGGAGGGCTTTGGGTAGATTATGAGTTAATGACTACTGTTCCTGGTTTATATGCCACTGGTGAATCTAATTTTGGTGTTCATGGGGCAAATCGTTTGGGAGCATCATCATTAATGCAATGCTTATGTGATGGCTATTTTGTGTTACCTGCTACTATTTCAAACTATTTAGCAGACGATATTCATACAGGACCAATTGACACCAATACTTCTGAGTTTGAAACTGCTGAAACAGGAGTTAAAAATCTAATAGAAAAATTGTTTGCTATTAATGGTACTAAATCGCCCGATTATTTTCATAAAAAATTAGGCCTTTTAATGTGGGACAAAGTTGGTTTATCCAGAAGTGAAAAAGGACTAAAAGAGGCTATTACAGAAATTAAAATCATTCGTGAAGAATTTTGGAAAGACCTTAGAGTAACAGGAAAAGCTAATCAGTTTAATACGGAATTAGAAAAAGCTACTCGTGTAGCTGACTTTTTAGAAATGGGAGAATTAATCGCCATTGACGCCTTAAATAGAAATGAATCATGCGGAGCGCATTATAGAGAAGAATCTATAGAACTTGATGGGGCACAAAAAGGAGAAGCCAGAAGAGACGATAAGGACTATATGTATGTTGCAGCTTGGGAATGTTCTGGTAATGTTGATAACCCTAAATTGCATAAGGAGTCTCTTGCTTTTAAAGCAATTGAATTGAAACAACGCAATTACAAATAAAAGTTAGTTATAAGTAACTAAAACAATATAAAATGGATTTTACTTTAAAAATATGGCGTCAAGAAAATGTAAATGCTAAAGGTAGCATGCAAGACTATAATGTTACTGATATTTCATCTGACACCTCTTTTTTAGAAATGATGGATGTCTTAAATCAACAATTAGTTGAAAAAGGAGAAGACGTTATTTCTTTTGATAACGATTGTAGAGAAGGTGTTTGTGGCATGTGCTCTTTGTACATCAACGGAGAAGCTCACGGCCCTAAAAAATTGGTTACCACTTGTCAATTATACATGCGTTCATTTACTGATGGACAAACTATTTTCATAGAACCTTTTAGAGCAAATGCATTCCCTGTTATTAAAGATTTAGTAGTTGACAGAAGGGCTTTTGAGCGTATTCAACAAGCGGGAGGTTATACTTCATTTAATACAGGAGGAGCTCCAGAAGCAAATTCTTTACCAATTGCAAAAGAAGCAGCTGCCGAAGCTTTTGACTCTGCCGAGTGTATTGGTTGTGGTGCTTGCGTAGCTTCATGCAAAAATGCTTCTGCCATGTTATTTGTTTCTGCTAAAGTATCTCAATTTACCTTGTTACCACAAGGCAAAGTGGAAGCACACCAACGTGTTCAAAATATGGTGGCACAGATGGATTTGGAAGGTTTTGGTAACTGCACTAATACAGGAGCTTGTGAAGTAGAATGCCCTAAAGGCATTTCTTTAGAGAATATTGCGCGCATGAATAAAGAGCTCATGAAAGCAAGTTTAAAATAGTATGATTAAATATAAACTTATCATAAAAAAATTATCCTAAGCTTTTGCTTAGGATTTTTTATTTAGCTTTGAGTACATAATCTTTATAATATCCCTCTAATGAATTCAAAAATAATAAGCCTTGGCATATTACTTTTTTTGCTTGGCATGCCCTGTGTAGGACAAACAACCTATGTAAAGCCATTAAATAAACAGATATCCTATAGTGAAGAGTCGTTATTACATCACATTAAAACATTGTCTTCTGATGCCTTTGAAGGAAGACGTACGGGGACTAAAGGCGGAATTAAAGCAAAGCAATATATAATTAATCAGTTTGAAAAACTAAATGTTCTACCTCTTGGGGAGTCTTTTCAACAAAATTTTTCTTTTAACACAAAAGGTAAAACATACAATGCCGTTAATGTGTTGGGGCTCATCAAAGGTACTGAATTTCCAGATGCTTATATTGTAATTAGTGCACATTACGATCATGAAGGCATCCTAAGAGGGGAAATTTACAATGGCGCAGATGATGATGCCTCAGGAGTAAGTGCTTTGTTTAGTTTTGCAGAATATCTTAAAAATAATCCGCCAAAACATTCTGTAATTTTAGCCGCTTTTGATGGTGAAGAACTAGGTTTAAAAGGTTCTCAGTATTATGTAAAACATTCCATTATTCCTTTTAAATCTATTAAAATGAATATAAACATGGACATGATTAGTCGTAGTGACGAGAATGAATTGTTTGCCGTTGGAACACGATTTAATGAAACTTTGAAGCGTTTAATATTGAATTCTAATACCTCTAAGAAATTAAGCCTTGTAACTGGACATGATGGAGACGATGGCAAAGAAAACTGGATTTACTCTTCAGACCATGGTTCCTTTCATAAAAGAGGGACTCCATTTCTGTATTTTGGGGTTGCCGATCATAAAGATTATCATAAACCTACCGATGATTATGAGAACATACAGCCAGCGTTTTATAAAGAAGCTGTTCGTTTAATTATTTCTGTATTTAATAAAGTAGATGCTATTCAATTAAAAGAATAGCATGAATAACGTCTAGTAAATGCTTGTTTTTTATATTTTTATAAAAAATATTTTATGCGTTTTTCTTCCAAACTTCCAAATATAGAGACTACCATTTTTACGATAATGGGAACATTAGCTAATAAGCACAATGCAATTAATTTGTCTCAAGGATTTCCAAATTTTAAAAGTGACCAAAAATTAATTGATTTGGTAACTAACGCTATGAATAATGGCCATAATCAATATGCGCCGATGGCTGGAATTTTTGAGTTGCGTGAAGCCATTACTCACAAGTTTGATTTACTTTATGGCTCTACATATCATCCAGAAACGGAAATAACAGTTACTGCTGGAGCTACTCAAGCTATTTACACTATAATTTCTACATTTATTAGAGAAGATGATGAAGTTATTATTTTTCGTCCAGCATACGATTGTTACGAACCAGCAATAACACTAAATGGAGGAAAGACGATTTCGGTACAATTGGAAGCTCCATATTATAATATTAGTTGGGAAGAAGTAAAACATAAAATTAATGATAACACTAAAATGATTATCATCAATACACCTCAAAACCCTAGCGGATCCTTGTTTTCTAAACACGATATATTGCAGCTACAAAAGCTAACAGAAAATACAAATATTATCGTATTAAGCGATGAAGTATATGAACATATTATTTTTGATGGCGAACAACACCAAAGCGCCTGTCTGTTTCAAGATTTAAAGTCTAGAAGTTTTATAGTAGCTTCATTTGGAAAAACGTTTCATAATACCGGTTGGAAAATGGGCTATTGTTGTGCTCCAAAAGAGCTCATGGAAGAGTTTAAAAAAGTACATCAGTTTAATGTGTTTTGTGTGAATCATCCAGTTCAAAAAGCATTGGCAGACTATTTGCAAGAAGCGAGACATTATAAAGAATTATCAGGATTCTATCAAGAGAAAAGAGATTTATTTTTAAATCTAATTAAAGACTCAAAGTTTAGATTTACTCCTTCAAAAGGGACCTATTTTCAGGTTTTAGATTATTCAGAAATCACTTCTGAATTTGATGTGGATTTTGCAAGACGATTAACTATTGAAAACGGCTTAGCTTCCATTCCATTATCTGTATTTAACGAAAACGGTTTAGATAATAAAGTCCTTCGCTTTTGTTTCGCAAAAACTGAGGATACTTTAAAAAAAGCAGCAGACATATTAAATAGAATTTAGTTACTTTTATAATATGCAAGACCTCTTAAAAATAGCAATGCTTCAATCTAATTTGATTTGGGAAAATCCAGAACAGAACAGAAACAATTTTGCTGAAAAAATTAAAAAAATAGGGCAATCTGTTGATATCATTTTATTACCCGAAATGTTTACATCTGGTTTTACAATGTCTCCAAGTAATGTGGCTGAAACTATGGAAGGGGAAACTATAAAATGGATGCTTGAAATAGCCCTAAGATCTAATGCTGCAATTGGCGGAAGCATTGTTATAGAAAAAAAAGATAAGTTTTTTAATCGGTTTGTATTTGCCAAACCAGATGGCACAATGGAAATCTATGACAAACGACACACCTTTACGCTTGCTAGAGAAAATGAGGTCTATGCTTCTGGTAATGCCAAAGTAATTATAGACTATAAAGGCTGGAAAATCTGCCCCTTAATTTGTTACGATTTACGTTTCCCTGTTTGGGCGCGAAATACCGAAATATATGATGTGTTATTCTATGTTGCTAATTGGCCAAAACCAAGAATTACTGCCTGGGATGCTTTGCTAAAAGCTAGAGCCATTGAAAATATGAGTTACTGCATTGGTGTAAATCGTGTTGGATTAGATGCAAATAATCATGAATACTCTGGGCATTCTGCTGCTTATGATGTTTTAGGAGAACAACTATTTGATATTGAAGATGGAAAAGAGCACGTAGAAATAGTGACTTTAAGTAAAGCACATTTAACTTCAATACGAGAAAAACTAAAATTCTTAAATGACAGCGATGCCTTTACTTTAAAATAAACTCGTACACTTGCTCAGAATAGGCTCTAATATCTAACAATTCAGGAAAATAGCTCACGCGTTCTGGTTGTTGTTTTTTCAAGTAATTCCCAGCATCATATTTTTTATTCCCATTAGTATCAAAAATCACTCTTAAGTAATATTTCCCTGGAGTAATACTTAAAAAATCTATAGGTGTATTGCTATTATGAAATTTTTCATCTTCAACAATATCTTGCTGACTTACTAACTGTAAAATTACTGGATAAGTGGCATTACGTAAGGTCACTCTTATATCTCCGTAGTCTGAAAGTGCTTTTGTTCTAACAGTATAATTGAGTGTGTCGTTTTTGTTTCCAAAAAAATCTGTAAATGTTTCTGGAAGCATTTGTATTTTATAGCTATTCTCTTCTGTTTTATCAAAATTAAACTTGTATCTATTTTTAAAAGTATCTAATGCTGTTGTAAAGCCAACAGAAATAGAATCCTTATCGAGAATTGTCACTTTACTTTCATCAATATTTTGAAAAGGAACATTTGACTGTAATTCAAAATCTTCAGTCAGTTTAAGTGCTCTGGATTGAATAGGCTTTAACAGTAATGAATCTTTTTTTTTGGCTTTAATTTTCACTGTTAATGTGTCAATAAAATTAATATTAGTGACTTTAAACAACAATGAATCCACTTTTATATCAGGCAGATACCAATAATTTAGTGAGTCCTTTTCTGAATCCTGAGTTATTACGCTTTTAAAATCTTCAGGGACTTGCGATAATAGTCCTATTTTCATTTTTTCAGTACCGCCTTCATATCCAAAAGCTATTTTATTTCCTGAAATTAACTTTGGTCTTGTCGCCTTAAAATCAATACTTTCTTTAAATAGATTTATTTCGTACACAGAATCGGTTGGCACCGTAATAAACTCTTTAAGAAATCCTATTTTATCTGTTCTTTGCTGAAATGTATAATTGCTGTTTTCATCTTTTAAAGCAATCATTAAATACTCTCCATCTTTTAAATTCTCTAACTTAAAAGTCGTAGTACTATCAAGCGTATTCGTTATATATTTTGGTTTTTCTTTATAAATAATAGAATCTGTAAACGCCGAATCAATTTCATAGAGTAAAACCGAAACATACTCATCCGGTTTTCTATTTAAAGCATCTTTTATATAACCATTAACATTAAGAGAATCTATATAATCTCCTGTAGAAAACACATAACGATAATATGGATACGGATTTGACTCATTGTTATCTATAATACTTTCGCCAAAATTAAAGGCGTAGGTAGTATTGGGCAAAAGTTTATCTGTAATCTTTATAGTTATATATTTACTGGCAGAACCTAAAGGTGTAATCTCTGGTTCTGGATCCATAGGTGGAGAAATAATGAGCTGTTTTTGTAAATCTTTAACTTTAATATACTCATCAAAATAAATTTTTATCTCATTAGTCTTAAAATTTATGGAATAATTTTCAGGCTCAGATTTAATAATTACTGGAGGAGTTATGTCTTTTTCGCCACCTGATGGCGTACCACGATTAGCACAATTTGAGATGACTAAACTTATAACAACTATAAAAATAAAATTTGAGAGCCTTTTATGCATTCTTCATTAGATTTTTCACAAACCTACATATTTTTTTCGGTTTAAATTTGAGAGCCTAAAACGAAAAATATTATTAAGTAAGCTACAATGTTAAATATTTAAAATAAATATTTAACATTGTAAATTAACAACTTATTTTTTGACAAACGAAAAACTCATTATGCAATTGCTATAGTAGCCACGCTTATTTTTACGTTTTTAGCTTTTAAAAGAATATTTGCACAGGATTCAATAGTCGCTCCAGTGGTAATAATATCATCAACGATAAGTATGTGTTTTCCATCGATAAGTGTTTTATTTTGCATAGTAAAAACCTCATTTGAATTGTCCCAGCGTGCGATACGTTTTTTAAATACTTGAGTCTTTGTGGTGGTCGTTTTAAGCAATACCGTATCTATATATTCTACATCAAGTGCTTTTGCAATTTCAACACCAAATTTTTTTACTTGATTGTAACCTCTTTTTCTAAGCTTTCGTTTGTGCAATGGTACTGGAATAATTGCGTCTACAGTATTGTAGGCTTCAATTGTTTTTAATTCATCTCCAAGCCATTTGCCCAATACTTCCCCAATAGTTTCGTGACCTTTGTATTTTAAATTGTGAAGTAAGTGTTGCACAATTCCTTTTTTTTCAAACTTTAAAAGTGCTGTTCCCAATTCTAATTTTACACGTCCATACAATACTTTTTTCATCGCCTCATTATTTTCAAAATGATAATTAGTCACAGGTAAATTATGCCTGCAAATTATACATATATGCTCTTCATTATCTCCTAATAAATTATTACAAGCGTAACAAACTTTAGGGAAAAATAAGTTTAACAAGTTTTTTATCATTTTAACGAATAAAATTAATTAGCACAAACATAATATATATTTTCGCTTCTTTAATTAATTATCCACCTTCAATAGTTTAGAATGAGTGTTAACCCTCAAGTATTTAGCTACAAATTTACTGTAGGCACCTTAATAGTCACGTTTGCAATTTTAGCAGCTTACAGCTATACTAGTTATAATTCTGCAAAGCTAAACGAAGCCTTTTTAAAGCAAGAAAAAAAGCTTTTAGAAAGTCAAATTTCAGATATCCTTTCAAGTTATGATAGTTTAGGCGAAAAAAACAAGTCCCTAGTATTAGAACTTGATAATGCTGAAAACAGAATTGTAGTAACACTCGATTCTCTTGTACGATTAAAGGCTGATGTTTCTTTAATTCACAAATACAGAAATCAATTAACTCGTCTAAGGAAACAGCAAAATAGTCTCATTAAAAAAGGAGATTCTTTTTTTGGTGCAAATCAAGAATTGGTAAAACAAAATGCATCAATAACCAAAGTGTTAGAAAAACAAACGTCTCTTATTTCTGTTTTAGAGAACGAGAAAGAAACCCTAAAAGAAACCCTTGAAAAAGGTGCTTTAATTTCAGCAAATTCTTTTGAAGCTAGAGCTTATAAATTAAAAAATTCTGGAGATCAAACGGAAACCTATAAAGCAAGTGTTATTAACAATATTAAAGTAAGTTTTATAATTGCTGAAAATAGGCTTGCACAAAATCAAGATAAAGAATTATACATTCAAGTTATTGGACCAGACAATAACATCGTAGCCGATAAAGGAGCCATTACATTTGATGCGTTTTCACTCATATACAGTTCTAAAATTAGAGTTAATTATACTTCTGAAAATTTAGACGTTATTGCAAATATTGAAATTCCTGAAGTATTACAGAAAGGCAAATACCATATCAATGTTTTTGAAAATGAAAGACACCTTGGAAGTACACAAATAGAATTATATTAAACGAATACATAAATTTTTAAAAAACCGTTCCATTAGTATGGAACGGTTTTTTATTTTTGCACCATGGCAAAACAAGAAGCTCAGTTTAAAAAAGTAGTCTCTCACGCAAAAGAGTATGGTTATGTATTTCAAAGTAGTGAAATATATGATGGTTTAAGCGCAGTATATGATTATGCACAAAATGGTGTAGAACTCAAAAAAAATATTCGAGACTATTGGTGGAAAGCTATGGTGCAAATGCACGACAATATTGTTGGTCTTGATGCTGCAATATTCATGCACCCAACCACATGGAAAGCCTCTGGGCATGTAGATGCCTTTAGCGATCCTTTAATTGATAATAAAGACTCTAAAAAGCGTTATCGCGCCGATGTTTTAGTTGAAGATTATGTAGCTAAACTTGAAGCGAAAATTGAGAAAGAAGTTGCTAAAGCGGTCAAACGCTTTGGCGATGCTTTTAATAAAGAAGAATTTATTGCAACCAATCCTAGAGTGTTAGGATATAAAGAAAAAGGTGATGCTATTTTAAAACGTCTTGGCAAATCTTTAGAAAATGAAGATCTAGCAAATGTAAAAGCACTTATTGAAGAATTGGAAATTGCGGATCCTCTTTCTGGTAGTAAAAATTGGACTGATGTGAAACAGTTCAACTTAATGTTTGGTACTAAACTAGGTGCATCGGCAGAAACTGCTATGGATTTATACTTACGCCCAGAAACAGCACAAGGTATTTTTGTAAACTTTTTGAATGTTCAAAAAACTGGACGTATGAAAATTCCGTTTGGAATAGCACAAACAGGAAAGGCCTTTAGAAACGAAATTGTAGCACGCCAATTTATATTTAGAATGCGTGAGTTTGAGCAAATGGAAATGCAATTTTTTGTAAAACCAGGAACTCAAAAAGAATGGTATTCAACATGGAAAGAAACCAGGCTCAAATGGCATTTATCATTGGGAATGGGAGCTGAAAATTATCGTTTTCACGACCACGAAAAATTAGCCCATTATGCCGACGCTGCAAGTGATATTGAGTTTAAATTTCCGTTTGGATTTAAAGAGTTAGAAGGCATACACTCACGTACCGATTTCGATTTAAAAGCACACGAAGAATATTCAGGTAAAAAATTACAATATTTTGACCCTGAGGAAAACAAAAGTTATGTGCCTTACGTAGTAGAGACATCTATTGGTTTAGACCGTATGTTTTTAGCAGTATTTTCAAACTCGCTTGTAGAAGAAGATTTGGAAAACGGAACAACACGAACTGTTTTAAAATTACCAGTAGTTTTAGCACCAACAAAAGCAGCCATTTTACCATTGGTTAAAAAAGATGGATTACCAGAAATTGCGCGCCAAATTGTAGATGATTTAAAATGGGATTTCAATGTAATTTATGATGAAAAAGATGCCGTAGGAAGACGCTATAGACGTCAGGATGCTGTTGGTACTCCATTTTGTATTACGGTAGACCATGATACTTTAGAGGATAACGCTGTTACTATAAGATATCGAGATACCATGGAGCAAAAACGTGTGCAAATCTCAGAATTAAGAGATATTATTAAACAAGAAGTTGATGTAAAAACGTGGTTGATGAAGATGTGATCTTTTAAAAATATGCCTTTAACTGAACGGTTCCTGTATGAATCACTTTACTAGTCTCTGTTTTTCTGCCAAAATAATTAAGATTAAGGTCTAGAAATTTGGTTAAACGCTTTTGTGCTAGCAAACTCCATGTAACGTTTTTCCCAGGTTGTAAGCCCTCCATCATTTGGTAACCTACAGGTGAGTTTGCATTACCACTAAAATCGTTTGAAAAGAAATTAAATTCTGCACTAATTGCTGATTTCTGAGTGTTTGAAACCGCAAATGATACACCATATTTTTGTTGTTGTAAGGATTCTAAACTTCCAATAGTATTATCTTTTGAGGCATACTGATAAAATACATCAAAACGCGTATTATCATTAAACAAATAAGATAATTTAGGGCTGAATCTTGTCTCGTCAATATTAAAATTCTTACTAGCAAAATTTTCACTAATACTTTCATTAGTTTCAAAAGCAGTATCCAAAGTAATGAGCCAAGTGTTTGCTATTTTATGATTAAAATTAAATTGATGACTTTTTAAGCTATTCTCAATAAACCCAAAAGACAGCACATTCCTAGCCTTGTTAGATAAGTATGTATATGATGTTGTATAATGTTGTTTCCCACGATTTAAAAATAATACATTCCTAAAATTAAGTTGCAATCCTAACTGATTGTCGACTTTACTTTTAAAAGGGTTTAAATTAAAATTATTCCCCTCTCGTTTTACTTTTCTGTCTATTAAATAGGCTGCTTGATTATAAAAATGTGACCAGAATTTTTTGCTTTTACTTTTCTCGGTTGACCATTGTTGCGGATTGATTGTCAAGGTTTGACTCAATCGGTTTTGATGCGTTTTTATAAATACTTGATTTGGGAGCAATACTCTTATATAAGCACCTTGGTCTTGAAATTGTGCTATTTCAAATTCTTCTAATTCCTGAATACCATTTTCATTATAATCATTCCAAGTATAAACACCTTGTCCAGGTTCAACAGCTACATAAGTAAATTCTTGTTGTGGTAAGGTTCCCGAATTAGTTTCAAAAACTGTATTCCATAACACGATTTGCTTGAATAGTTTCTGGCTATGTTGTAATCGTGAATTTAATGATTGTTCGTCTTCAATCGTTTTATCTTCACTTTTTAACGTCCTATAATTCACATAAAGTGAGAAATTTGAGTTCTTATTCTGAACTATTTTTGAATTAATATAATAGGTATTTGAAATATTTACTTTTTGCAATTGATTTCCTCTAATACTATCATTAACTCGGTTTTTATAGCCGATTTCAACAAATACGCCTGTGCTGTCTCCAATTCCTGTAAATACTTCATAAGACGAATATTTCTGACTTAAAGGTGTTAGTGCATTTGTAATTTTATCTTTTTGCTCGTTATCTTCAATGGCAATTTTTGTACCAATCCAAGCCCTATTGAAATTGAATGTTACCTTGTTGAATGACCTTAAAAACGTAGATGTATTTATAGTTGAAGACGCTTTTAATAAGCTAGAGTTTGAAAAAATATTAAATCTATTCAAACGTAAATCAACAAACGCAACATGACGATTCCCATTAAAATTTTTTGAGAAATTTAGATGCTCAAATTGATAATTTACCATGCCTTTTTTAGGATGACTTAATCGCAATCCCGTTACTAATAATTGTTGATTCCCAAGTGGGTTTTCAATATTCCAATCTCTATTAAATTCAATGTTATACAATCGCTCAACAGTTCTAAAATTTTCTTGAATATAATCACCATCCACAAACGCATTTAAACTCCAAAGGCTATCATTTTTTACAATTTTTTGAGATATTTTCAATTTCCCTGCAAGACCATCATTATTAGTGTCGTCTAAGTTTGAAAATAAATTGAGATCGTTTTTACTACCAGCAAATTCAAAACCAATATTTGTATTTTCGGTTGGCTGAAAAGTTCCGTTAATAACTGCTATTTGTAACTTTACTGGAGCAACAAGTTGTACAATAGGTTCAAAATTTCCTTGTGGAATGCCTGTAATTGGTTCTACATATTCAAAAATATTTGAAATGGCATTTATACTACTAACTTTGTAGTTTCCTTGATTGTCTCCAACACGAGAAAATTTTACACTAAATAATTCGTCGTCTGGATTATTTGAAAACACAAAAGCTTCTACCCCATTAATGAGTTCTTTTCTATACAAAATTCTATTCTCATTAAAGGCTTCAGCAACTGCTGAAGGCGCAACCATTTGCGATATCTCGTCACCAGCATTGGCTAAAATTTGAACCTGTTCTGTTGAAAGGTTTTGTTGTAAAGGTTGGTTCTTGGCATCATTTTCTGTGTAAACTGAAACACCTATTTTTAATTTTTCACTATTGTATTTTCCTCCTCCATAAGCAATAAAACGCGAATAATTTCTATCGCTAAATTGATAATCTACCGTGATTCGCATTTCGGAAGTGATAGGAAAAGTGGAGTTAAAAATAATTTCGCCTGCGTTATAGTTGATAATATAATCTTTGTTTTCCCCACGTTCAAGAGCAACACCATTTACATAAACAGTCTCACTTCCTGAAACAATCAACACAAATAATTGTCCGTTTTGTCCTTGCAATTTATAAGGTCCTTGATTGCCTTCTTGAGCTGTAAATTGACTTCGACTAAACTGCCCTCTAACCAAAGCTCCAGACGCAAATAAATTGGTTGTAGATGCATCATGATTCAAATTAGCTGTAATAGCTAAGCCTTGTACACGTTTAGAAAATTTAGCAAAATAGGAGTCTGTATTTTGAAGGTCAATATCTCCTGCTCTAATATTCCAAGAGTCACTAAAAAGTTCGATAAAAACTTGGTCAAATTCATCTAATCGTTGCGAATAACCACTTGCTTGTAACGGTATATTAGCATCTTGTATGGATGCTCGTAAAGACACTTTATCGTTTAACTTCCCTGTAATTTTTAAATCTAGCTCGCTATTTAAAACCGAGTTTTGATTATTCCCAATGGTAACACCTCTAGAAATACTTCCCGAAGTGGTTAATCCATCAAAAGGAATAAAATTATTAGAAGTACTAGGTTGAGATAGTTTGTATAATTTATCAAGATTACTCATGTTTTCAACAATGATACTTTTATCTAGTTGCTTGTAGGTCTTAGTAAGAAATTTAGGGTACTGTAAATATTTAATAATTAAAGAGTCTGTTTCAATTCGTTTAATAAATGTTAACAATGCCTTTGAAAAATCTATCTTATAAAATGTAGAATCTAGAAGTGTCCCATCTTTTTTTCGTACTAAAAAGCGGCTAGAATTAATACTCACACTATCAATAACAATGGAGTCTTTAACAATCACTTTCTTAATTCTATAATTTGAAGTTTGCTCCTGTGCGAATACACAAAAGGAAATAAAAAAAATAAAAAAAAATAATGTTATTCTCATCTAGTATGATAAACTAAAAACAAAGCAAAATATTTTGTTGATAGTTTTCGTTAAAACTCCTTAAAATATATAGTGTAAAAGTAAAGCATTATTTACTTTAGCTAAAAATTTTAGTTAGGTCTCATGAAAATCATCTCTTATAATGTCAATGGCATTCGTGCTGCAATAAATAAAGGCTTTATAGATTGGCTGAAAAATGCAAATCCAGACGTTATTTGTTTACAAGAGATTAAAGCCTTAAAAGAACAATTAGACCTTTCCGTTTTTGAAGATGCAGGTTACAAATACAATTATTGGTTTAGTGCTCAAAAAAAAGGGTATAGTGGTGTTGCAATATTGAGCAAAACAGAGCCCAATCATATTGAATATGGTACAGGAATAGCATCTATGGATTTTGAAGGCAGAAACCTTCGTGCTGATTTCGATGGTATTTCTGTGATGAGTATGTATTTGCCATCGGGAACAAATTCCGAGAGACTTGAGTTTAAGTTTAATTACATGGATGAAATCCAAGAATATTTGACTACACTTAGAAATATCATTCCAAACCTCGTTGTTTGTGGAGACTATAATATTTGTCACGAAGGAATAGATATCCATAATCCTAAAATGAAGAACGTTTCAGGATTTTTACCTGAAGAGCGCGAATGGATTGGTAATTTTATAGATAGTGGATTTATTGATTCTTTCAGATATTTAAATTCGGAGACACAGCAATATAGTTGGTGGAGTTATCGCGCCAATGCCAGAGCAAATAACAAAGGTTGGCGATTAGATTACGCAATGGTTGCAAAACCTTTACAAGAAAATATTAAAAGAGCCGTTATACTCTCTGATGCTGTTCACAGCGACCATTGTCCAATTTTAGTAGAAATAGAATAAAAACTTATAATATGATTAAAAAAATTTCATTAATAGCAATAACACTTACACTTGTAATGTCTTGTGTATCTCCAAAGGTTTATAAAGATTTAGAAGGCAAATATGCTACCTTAAAAAAGGTTAACAGGCAACTCTCAGCCGAAAATGAAACGCTTTTAAATGCAAAAAGTAAAGCTGAAAAAGAATTAGCACAACTTCAAAAAGATTATGATAAAACAGTAGCAATGCGCGATAAATTACAAAGTGATTATAATGCATTAAAATCTAGTTATGATAACTTAACAGCATCCTATGATGCCTTAGAGAAAAATAGTTCAGAAGCTATTGCAAAAAACATCCAAAAGAACAGAGAATTACTGGCGCAACTTGAAGCTAAAGAACAAGCATTAGCAACAGAGAATACGCGTTTAAAGAAATTAGAAAAAGACCTTAAAACCAGATCCGAGCAAGTAGCAGAGCTAGAAAACCTCATCGCTACAAAAGATGCCGCTATGACTGCATTAAAAAATGCCATTTCTAAAGCATTAACCGATTTTGAAGGCAAAGGCTTAACCATTGAGCAACGCAATGGGAAAGTATATGTCTCTATGGAGAATAAGCTATTATTCAAATCTGGAAGTTGGGCTGTTGGTAGCCAAGGTCGTCAGGCTGTACAACAATTAGGAAAAGTTCTTGGAAACAATCCTGATATTGCTGTACTAATTGAAGGCCATACTGATAATGTACCTTATAAAGGAAATGCGCAATTAAGTGGTAACTGGGATCTCTCAACAAAGCGTGCTACGGCTATTGTTAATATTCTTAGAGAAAATACAGCTATCAACCCTGAAAATTTAACTGCAGCAGGACGTGGTGAATATGCGCCAATAGCTACTAACGATACTGCTGAAGGCAAAGCAAAAAACAGACGTATTGAAGTTATATTAACACCTAAGTTAGACGAAATTACGAAGCTGTTGAATGATATGTAGTCTCTAATTTGTCATTGCGAAGTACACTAAAAGTGTACTGTGGCAATCTGTTTTAAGAAACTAACTTATTTAAACCTTTCGGAGTAATTAAATTCTGAAAGGTTTTTTATCTTTAGCCTTTCATCTAAAAGTCTAATAGCGAAGTGCTCTAACAATCTATAATATGAAATACACAACACTACCAAATACCAATATTAAAATAAGCAAAATTTGCCTAGGCACTATGACTTGGGGAAATCAAAATACAGAAGCTGAAGGACACGAACAATTAGATTATGCTTTTAGTCGAGGCATTAATTTTATTGATACAGCAGAATTATATCCAGTTCCAGCTGAAGCGAAAACAAGTGGTAGAACTAGCGAAATTATTGGGACTTGGCTGCGTAAAACTGGAAATAGAGACAAAGTGATCTTAGCTTCAAAAATTGCTGGTCCTGGGGACTATACAGCACATATAAGAACTACAGGTTTTAGCCCCGAATCTATAAAAGATGCTATACATAAAGAATTGAAACGTTTACAAACCGATTATATAGATTTATATCAATTGCATTGGCCAGAGCGTCAAACCAATACCTTTGGCATACGCAATTATAATTATAATCCAAACGATCCTTGGCAGGACAATTTTAATGAAATACTTCATACCCTTGACAGTTTTATTAAAGAAGGAAAAATTCGTCATGTGGGCTTATCTAATGAAAAAGCGTGGGGAACTATGCGTTATTTAGAAGAATTTAAAGCCCATGATTTACCAAGAATGATAACCATTCAAAATGCCTATTCGCTATTGAACAGAGTTTTTGAAGGCGATATGGCGGAAGTAGCCATAAGAGAAAATATTAAATTATTGGCGTATTCGCCTTTGGCTTTTGGAGTGCTTTCAGGAAAATATATAAAAGGTACAGCAGCAAAAAATTCACGGTTAAAGTTATTCCCAACATTTGCAAGATATAGTAGTGAGAACTCTACTAAAGCCACACAACAATATTTACAATTAGCAGAAGACAACAATATAAGCTTAACGCAAATGGCTTTAGCCTTTGTAACCCAACAGCCTTTTGTAGCAAGTAATATTATTGGCGCAACAACTATGGTGCAACTAAAAGAAAATATTGATAGTATTAATGTAGAACTAAGCAAAGATATTTTAGAGCAGATTAATGACATTCATAGGACTAATCCTAATCCAGCACCTTAATACCAGTCATTGCGAGTTTAACGAAGCAATCTGTTAAATATGAATTTTTAATTAAAAAATACGTATCGTTACGTATTGTAAGAAATTTTCTAATGTTTTATATTTGGTAATTAATCCTTCTAAAATTATTATTATATGAAACACCAAACACCAAACACCAAACACCAAACACCAAACTCAAGCTACTAGCTAAAAGTTTATTATTTTTACTTCTCTTAACCTTCGTGAATTGCCAAAAAGAGGATATTACTACTAATATAAACCAAGAAGAAATAACAAAATCGTTATATCAACAACGCATGGTTTCACTCTCTGAAATTCCAAAGATTAAAAATTTTCTTATTACAAAGACCAATCCTAACATTTTTAGTCAAACAACTGAAGGTGAAGCTGAAATTAATAACGCTATTTTTGATGAGGAAAATATACTAGAAATAATAGACACATTAAATAATGCCAATTACTCCTTTAATTTTAGATTTCCTGACACACCTATTGGTGAGTTTTATAATTTAGTAGTTGGAAAAACACCAACAGGAGAAATAATTACTCCTTTTGTTTTAAAATATAAATGTGACGAAACTCAACTTAATGAGTTTATTTCTAACGATTTGATGTTTTCTTATTTCAAAGGAGAGGTTTCATTACATAAATACACCGATTATTTTCAAGAAGGGCAATTTTCAAAAATTGCAGGAGAAACTTGTCCTCCAGATGTTGATGAATTTGGAGACCCCATTCCTTGTGAAACACAACCTGTTGATGGAGGAGGTAGTGGAGGTGGAGGTTCAACAACCGACAATGGTTCTGTTGGTTCAGATGGAGGAACTTCAGGAGATAGTGACACAGATTTTGGCGGGAGTGCAGAATGTACTTGGGATGTGGAACCTGCATGTTGGTGTCAAGGTGAACTGGTTGGACCACATGATCATATCCCTGATGTTTTAGTTATAAATTGTCCAATTAGTTTTAGGGTTTCTTCAACACAAAAAGAAACTACTACATCTACATGTCCTGACTGCACAAGTAATCCTGATGGAGGTATTGGCATTAACCCTATAAGTATGGAGACTATGCGATCTACTTTAAAGAATAACTTAACTTTAAGTGCTGCTGGAATAGGTTATATTGGCGATTCAAATAATAATGCAAATACAGCAAAAGTTTACTATTACCTTGAAGATCATGGTTTAAATGGTGTTTATACTCCAGACGCGATTCTTTTAGATGAACAGGTTATTGAAGCATGGGCAAATGGTGATGAGTTTTCTTTTGAGGATTTTGTATCAGCTTTTTTTATTGAACAAAACATTATATCAACAAATCTTGATCCTTGCACTAATAATATATTAACTCAACTAAAGCCACTCCAACAAAATGACATAGCAAAAATTATAGCCCGATTTGGAGCTCCTAATTCTATTTATAATTGGGAAATACAAGCCAGTACACCAACAGTTCCTGGAAATGCTGCTGAAACTGATTGGAAAAGAGATGCGGGTGGGAATGCAATTGATTACAACTATTTAACTCATATAAATCCTAGTTACGTAAATCAAGCAACAAAAATAGCTATAGCTCGTACAATATTGCACGAATTACTACACACCTATTTTATTAGTCTTGTCGATGATACTATTCTTACGGGATCTAATGATGTTACGAATTTTCCAATGCTTTGGAATGCTCTTGTTAATAACACTTATAACAATAATCCTAATCAACTACAACACGAAATTATAGGAAGGAAATTTATTGAGCCTCTTAGAGATGCTCTAAAAGAATGGGACGGAGCACAACAACCCAATCAATATTATGAGGATTTAGCTTGGGGAGCCCTTTTTGGAACAGGGACTTTCAATGCTTTATTCCCTTCTGGATCTGCTGATAGAAATAGAATAATTAATACAAACAACGCTGAGGATACCAATAGTACACAAGGAGGTATAACCCCTAAAAGTAATCCTTGCTAATATTAATAATTATGAGAATCTTTTTATTTTTTACATTTCTTTTACTATTTTACTCCTGTAAATCACAAGAAAATTTAAATAAAGTTTCATTAGATAATACAGATTATGAAGTATTAGAAGTTTTTTTGAATCAGATGAAAATTTCTTCCTATACTGAAAAACATCTATTTAATAGAAACTTTATTAAACTTTTCAATGGCAAATATAGGCAACATAAGAAGACTTTCAAGACATCTGATAGCATCTGTAAATACAGCAAAGACACCTTAAAATTAAGAATCTTCTGTCCACTAGCCGACACATTCAAATATTATGAAAATATTTTAAGTGAAGAAGATTTAAATTTTCTTATAAAAAAATATGATAAAGAAGAAGATATTCAAATAATAGATTTGAAACAGATATCAGAAAGAACATTTATTCTTGAGCATTCTAATTTTTATTATAATAATATTGATTACAAAAAATATGGTGGAATTCCAGATTATAAAAGTATTAGTAATCTTAATGAGTTTCCAAGTGTTCGCATAGAAAACATATATTATAATAAAGAAAAAGATGTCGCTATTGTTGCATATTCAATAGCAGATCCTCTAACACATGAGGCAGTCAATTTTTTCATTTTGAAAAAGATTAAAAAAATATGGTGGAAACCATTAGGTGCTTTTAAGTTTTAATCCCCTTACCTTAAAGCCATATTTTTAACCCAAAAAAGCCCTTATTCTTACGAATAAGGGCTTTTTTTATAATCTAATTGTGTTACCATCTTTATCTGAAAAGTGGTACTCTAAATATGTGTAAGCATCTCTTGGTAATATTTTCACCCATTTTTTATGTTCAAAATACCATTTTGAACGTATAGATGGAAAGCCTCTTGTTAAATAGGCTGCTATAAAAGGATGTGTGTTTAAGGTCATCTTTTTATAGTCTTTTTTTAATAGTATTTCCAGATCGTGTGCTATTTTTTGCACGATTCCAATTGGTGCTTCAACCTCTTTGCCATTAAACCCATTGGGATTGTCCTCTCTGGTTTTAATATTCATTTCCGGTCTTACGCGTTGTCTGGTTATTTGTATCAATCCAAATTTACTAGGAGGTAAAATTTTATGTTTAGCTCTGTCATCTTCCATTTCGTCACGAAAATGATTAAAGAGCTTTCTCCTATTGTCCGCACTTCCCATATCAATAAAATCTACTACAATTATGCCGCCCATATCACGTAAACGTAACTGTCTGGCAATTTCGGTAGCCGAAATTAAATTAACTTCTAGTGCTGTATCCTCTTGGTTTTTTGCTTTGTTAGATCGGTTTCCGCTGTTTACATCTATAACATGTAGCGCTTCTGTATGTTCTATAACAAGATAGGCGCCTTTAGCCATAGATACGGTTTTTCCAAAGGATGTTTTAATTTGTCTTTCAATTCCATATTTTTCAAAAATAGGAACTTTAGACTGATACAACTTAACTATTGATTCTTTTTTGGGTGCAATTTCTTGCACATAATCTTTAATTTGAATGTAGAGTGCTTCGTCGTCTATTATTATAGATGAAAATGAGTCATTAAATATATCTCTTAAAATAGAAGAGGCTTTATTCATTTCTCCTAACACCTTACTAGGGTGACTTGCTCTCTGTAGCTTTTTACACATTGCGGTCCAACGACCATACAAATTTTGTAAATCTCTGTCTAGTTCTGCTACTTTTTTGCCTTCTGCTACAGTACGTACAATAACACCAAATCCTTTAGGGGTGATGCTTTTAAGCAATCGTTTAAGGCGTTCTTTTTCATTTCTACTTTCAATTTTTTGAGAAATTGAAATACGATCCGAAAAGGGAACTAAAACTAAATATCTACCAGCTATTGAAAGCTCCGAACTAATTCTTGGTCCTTTTGTAGATATTGGTTCTTTAACGATTTGCACTAATGCAGATTGATTTGATTTTAAGGCGTCAGCAATTCTGCCGTCTTTATCAATATCTTTTTCAAATGGGAAATCTTTTAAAGAATAATCTTTAAGTTTACCTGTGCTTACACGTTTTACGAATTTTAAAAGGGAAGGGAGTTTTGGGCCTAAATCATGATAATGCAAAAATGCATCCTTTTCATAACCCACATTTACAAATGCGGCATTTAGTCCTGCTACAGATTTCCGGGTTTTGGCTAAAAACACATCACCAACCGAAAAATTACTGCCTCCTTCATCTTTTTGTAATTCAATAAGTTTTCCATCTTTTAATAAGGCAAAATCAACATTGTTAGAACTAGAACGAATAATCAATTCTTTATTCATAAAGTTAATTTATATCCATCCCAAATAAATTCGAGACAAATGGATTATACATATTGTTTTGATTCACAGGTTTTAATCTGTAAAATTCATGATTATGCTAAGGTAGTAACACAATTTATACATGAATTTAATATCAAAGAACGATTTTAATAAAATTGAAAAAGTAGTTTCGCAACTACTTTTTCAATTTACTTTTTTTTGTGACGATTAGCGCGTCGTCTTTTTTTACGCTTATGCGTAGCTACCTTGTGTCTTTTTCTTTTTTTACCACTTGGCATAAATACTGCTTTTTTTATTAATACTTTTTTAATGTTTTATTTAATCTCAACATTAGCTTTTATACTTTCTACAAAAACTTTTGCTGGTTTAAATGCTGGTATGTTGTGAGCTGGAATTTTGATAGTTGTATTTTTTGATATATTTCTACCTGTTTTTTCTGCTCTTGTTTTGATGATAAAACTTCCGAAACCTCTAAGGTATACATTGTCGCCTCCTTCTAAAGAGGTTTTAACTTCACTCATAAATGTTTCTACTGTTGCTTGAACATCACCTTTTTCAATTCCTAATTTCTCAGAAATTTTTGTTACTATATCAGCCTTCGTCATTATTAATTATTTTTTAGGGTTATCTATTAATTATAAGGGATGCAAATATATGTATTTTAAATTCAATATTTCAAGCCTAATTCATTAAATTTTAACTTAATAAACGTTTATTTTTGTGGTTCTCATAATTAAAAAATGAATTTTACAAAAATTTTAATACATTGGTATTCAGTATTTAAGAGAGATTTGCCATGGAGAGAAACAAAGCACCCATATTATATATGGTTGTCTGAAATTATTTTGCAACAAACCCAGATTAAACAAGGACTACCTTATTACAAAGCTTTTGTGACTAATTTTCCAACTGTTTTCGACCTTGCAAACGCTAAAGAAGAACAGGTATTAAAGTTATGGCAAGGTTTAGGATATTATTCAAGAGCACGACATTTACATAATGCAGCACAATATATAGTAAATGAATTACAAGGGGAGTTTCCTAAAACCTATAAAGATTTATTAACACTTAAAGGTGTAGGTGATTATACAGCTAGTGCAATAGCTTCCATTTGTTTTAATGAACCAACAGCTGTTGTAGATGGAAACGTATATAGAGTTTTGTCTCGTTATTATGGTATTGCTACTCCTATTAATTCTACTCAAGGGATTAAGCACTTTAAAGCGCTTGCACAATCTTTATTGCCTCACACTAATATTGGTGATTACAATCAGGCTATCATGGAATTTGGTGCTGTACAGTGTAAACCTAAAAACCCCATTTGTAATGATTGTCCTTTGCAAGATAGCTGTAATGCATTAGCGCAGAAAAAAATTGAAGCCCTCCCTATTAAGATCAATAAAATTAAGGTGAGTAAAAAGTTTTTTAATTTTTTGGTGTTTGTTTCAGAAGATAAAAAAACTTTACTTGAGCAAAGAACAACAAAAGGGATTTGGCAAAACTTGTATCAATTTCCATTAATAGAAACCCCAAAGGCTTTAACTCAAAAACAGTTTAAAGCTAACTCAAAAATTAGAGTTCTTATTGATGGAGCTAAGTTTCAATATAGCCTATATAATACAAAGGATATTGTCCATAAATTGTCGCACCAGCATTTGCATACAAAATTTTGGATAATAGCATTAAATAAGCTTCCTCAAAAAGGGATTCCTATTTCTGAAATACAAAAGTATCCTGTTCCAAAATTAATAAGTAAATTTATAGAAGAATTTAATTTTTAATAGGCCTCAATATCTTATTATTTTTTGTTATTTTTAAAATTATCAATTATAAAACCACTAATTTTGTGGTCTAAATACAATTAATTATGTCAGGAACATTAAACAAAGTGATGCTAATTGGGCATTTGGGTGATGCAGTAAAAATGCACTATTTTGAAGGTGGCGGTTGTATTGGTCGTTTCCCATTGGCTACAAACGAAACGTACACCAATAAACAAACAAATGAGCGGGTTACAAATACTGAATGGCATAATATTGTGGTAAGAAATAAAGCTGCTGAAATTTGTGAAAAATACCTGAGCAAAGGAGATAAAGTTTATATTGAAGGTCGTATTAAAACCAGAAAATGGCAAGATGATAAAGGTATGGATCGTTATTCTACCGAAATACAATGCTTAGACTTTACCTTTTTAACCACTAAAAGCGAAAGCATTTCTGGTGGTACTCCTGCGCAAGTTACACCTTCGGGAAAGCCTACTGAAAATGCTGTAAATGAACCTATGACTGACGATAATGATGATTTGCCTTTTTAATTAAAAAAACGTCTCAACATTTTTACTGAGATTTCTAATAAAATTATATTTGG
Source organism: uncultured Flavobacteriaceae bacterium (assembly GCA_964418645.1). Classification (GTDB taxonomy): domain Bacteria; phylum Bacteroidota; class Bacteroidia; order Flavobacteriales; family Flavobacteriaceae; genus JAADHG01. Next base: position 17,649 of record CAYQME010000013.1, on the reverse strand, counting down.
ATCCTGATCCCTTTAGTTTAATTATTTCTTTTTCAGCTATTGATTTTTCAATGGTTTCTGGTTTTGTTTTACTGTTTGTGCTTTTCTTATGTTCGGCTCTAATCTCAGGAGCTGAAGTAGCGCTATTCTCATTATCTCAAAGCGATATAGATACTGCTTTAGGAGAACAATCTAAACCATTAGAAATAGTTTCTAAGTTATTAGAAAAGCCAAAAAAATTACTTGCTACAGTATTAGTTGCCAACAATTTTATAAATATTGCTATCGTATTATTATTTGCTTCAATTAGTGATATCTTGTTTAAAGACATAAATTCTATTATAGATTTTTACTTGTTTGAAATTAATCTAGTTTTCTTTTTAAAAGTTATAGTTATTACTTTTTTAATCTTATTATTTGGCGAAATATTACCTAAAGTATATGCCAGTAGAAATAATATAAAATTCGCAAAATTCATGGCATATCCATTAAAAGTTTTAGATGTTCTATTTGCTCCTATTAGTTTGCCTATGCAAAGTATTACACACACAATTCATAATAGATTAGGAAAACAAAAATCAAATATAAGTGTCGACCAACTATCGCAAGCCTTAGAACTTACGAGCGAAGAAGATACTACAAAAGAGGAGCACAAAATATTACAAGGTATTGTGTCTTTTGGTAATACAGATACAAAACAGGTTATGCGCCCACGCATAGATATTTTTGCACTAGATGAGAGTTTAAAATATAGCGCTATTATTCCTGAAATAATTAAACATGGCTATTCCAGAATTCCTGTATTTAAAGATAATGTAGATACGGTTATTGGTATATTATATGTTAAAGATTTATTGCCTTATTTAGACCAAAAGGAATTTAATTGGACAAATCTAATTCGAGAACCATTTTTTGTTCCAGAAAACAAAAAGCTTGATGATTTAATGGTAGAGTTTCAAGAAAAAAAAGTCCATCTTGCTGTCGTTGTAGACGAATATGGAGGTACTTCTGGACTTGTGTCTCTTGAAGATGTTATTGAAGAAATTGTTGGAGATATTAGTGACGAGTTTGATGATGACGATTTAATATACTCTAAGCTAGATGATAACAACTATGTGTTTGAAGGCAAAACACCTTTAAAAGATTTTTATAAAATTATTGGGCTAGAAAATGAAGATATTTTTGAAACTGAAAAAGGTGAAGCTGAAACGATTGCAGGCTTTGTTTTAGAGATTTCTAAAAGTTTTCCAAAAATAAATAGTAAAATAAATTTTAAAAATTACGTTTTCACTATTGAAGCCTTAGACAAAAAACGTATTAAACAAGTTAAAGTAACTATCCCTAATTAATGAGAACTATTATACTCTTCCTTATTATTATCTTTTTTACGTCTTGTGGAAACGACCCTGTTCCAAAACCCAAAGCATTTTTAAGATTGGAATATCCAAAAGCAGAATATAAAGAAGTTAATTCACAACTTCCTTTTTCTTTCGAAAAAAATAAACTTGCAAATGATATTGATACTATTAAAATTTCGAAAGACAATAAAACCTTTGGAATAAACATTATCTACCCTTCTTTAAAAGGAACTATTTACATCACTTATAAGAAAATTGAAAATAATGATGTGAGTCCTTATTTAATAGATGCTCAAAACATCACACAAAAGCATGCTCAAAAAGCAGATGAAATTATTGAACAACCTTATGTAGATTTAAAACATAGAGTATTTGGGATGCTATATGAAGTTGGAGGGAATGCTGCATCACAATCACAATTTTATGTTACCGATAGTATTAATCACTTTGTAACAGGATCGCTATATTTTTATGCTAAACCTAATTACGATTCTATCCTTCCTGCTGCTAATTATTTAAAAAAGGACATTCAGCATATTATGGAAACTGTTAAGTGGAAAGAGTAAAAAACACCTCTGTTAACTAAATTAGACATCAACAATTTTTTTTGTCCCAATTAGATTCACAATTACAAAAGTAAAAAGCCCTGGTAACACCCAACCTAACCCTCGACTAGATAAGGGTATGATTTTAATAATACCATCTAACCTTTCTGGTGGTATTAAGAATTTTAAAAAGTCTGGAATACTAAATATAAAAGTAATTAATACAACTGCTCTAAACACCGCTTTTGAAGCATATTTATCTGGAATCACATTCAATAAAATTAAAACTATTGTCAACGGATAAATAAACATTAATGCTGGTAATGCAACATCAATAATATATTTTACATTCATTTGTCCAACTAAAACACCAATAGTACAAGACACTATTGCAGTTATAAGATATGCTTTTTGTGACTCTTTAAATATCCCTTTAAAAAAATCTGCAGTTCCAACAATTATTCCAACTGCAGTTGTAAAACACGCTAGTGCTACTAAGACACTTAAAAAGACAGAACCAATATTTCCAAGAGTTTTTAAAGACAATCCTGAAAGAAGTTCCGTTCTGGTAATATCGTTTGCAAATTGGGAATTATAGAGTGCCCCAACAGCTATTAGGCCGGTATAAATAATAATTAATCCTAAAACAGCAATAAACCCTGATCTTTTAAGGAACCCTTTCTTTTCTTCAAAGGACATCTTTTTTTTCAATGAATTCAACGAAATGATTACAACACCTCCCATTAATAATCCACCAAGAGCATCATATGTTTGATATCCTTCAAAAAAACCATCTAATAATGGTGTGCTAAAAATAGATGGATTCATTTTACCAACTGGTGAAAATATACCAACAATTATAATAGCTAAAAGAATGAACCCAATTAAAGGTGTTAAATATTTACCAAGTATTTGAAGTACATTGTTTCTATTCATTACAAATACAAATACTAAAGTAAAATAAATACTACTCGTCAACAATGAAGGTGTTCCAAAAAATGGCTGAATTGCCATTTCATGAGTTACTGCAGCTGTTCGAGGACAAGGCAATACTATTGCTATAGTATAAATACATAAACAAAATATTAAACTAAATAAAGGAGATACTTTATTGCCAAAATCTAACATCGTCCCTTGTAATTTGGCATGTGCAAAAAGAGCTAGTAACGGAATTATGGTTGCTGAAGTTATAAAACCTAAAGCCACAAGCCACCAATCTGGCCCTGAATTAAAACCCAATAAAGGAGGTAATATTAAATTTCCAGCTCCAAAAAAAGCTGCAAAAATGGCAAAGCCAAAAACAAAAATTTCTTTAGTTTTATTCATCCTTTACATTAAATGACTGCACAAGTTAATAGATTTTGATTAATGCAAAAATTTATTTTTTTAATATAACATAGATATTTACTTTTGCAAAAATCTTGAAAACTGAAACTTTACGTTTACAGTTTTTTTAGTTGCAATGAAAAATTTTAGATTAATAGATAAAATAAAAAAGAGCTTTTTTCTTACTTATTTTTGTATTTCATCGAAAATATATAGTATTTTAACGTTTTTATTAAAAAAATCCCTAAGTTTACTAACCCAATAACCTATAACTTATGAAAACAACTACTTCTACCACTACTCCAGTTTCAAAATTATACTGCAGTGTTTTTGGTCATCAATACAGTGTTACCAAAAAAGTTACAAAGCATGTAAAAGAGTACACTTGTAAATGTTGTAAAAAGCAACTAACCACAAATAGTAATGGAAACCTCACAGAGCTGACCCCAACATTTAGAGAAATAAATAGAATTTTAGAAAACATTCATACCAAAAGAATGTTAAGATTGAAGCAAAAAGTATATGCGACATCGGCTGCTTAATTAATACTATAAGACAATCTGTTTACAAGTATTATAACCAACCACTTAGGCAACTTTTAAAAACAAATCGTTAATCTTCATTTTCATTGATTTAAAATGTTTTTCTCATTTTTAGGTTAAAAAACATTACGTTTAAAGGAAAAAATAAACTATTCAACGATTAAATAATCCGAAATACAATTATTTTCAACATATTTTTTACTTTTAATAATCCCTCTTTATTAACAAGCTAAAAATTAAAAGTTTTGAAACATTTATATTGTTCATTTTTTGGTCATGATTATAGCATTTCAAAAGAAGTTACATATCATGTTAAAGAATACACATGTAAACATTGTAAAGAACAAGTCACTACAAGTGGTAATGGCAAGCTCACATTACTGACTCCAAAGTATAAAGAAATAAATTCCGTTTTAGAAAGAATTCATAACAATAGGATTAGACGAAAAAATATAGCCATGATTGATTTAAGTGAAAACCCTTTGTTTCAAGCTAGCTAATCGCATTCCATCCTTGAGCTTTTATAGGAATCTTAGTTTCAGCTCTAGTAATTAAATGCATCCCTACGTTTTTCTCAGTTATATACCCAATTACCGTTAAGCTTGGATTGGCTTTAATTTTTGGAAAATCTTCCTGAGCTATTGTCATAAGTAATTCATAATCTTCGCCTCCATTCAAAGCGATAGTTGTACTATCTAAATTAAATTCTTCACATGTTGAAATAACTTGAGGATCTAGTGGTATTTTATTCTCATATAAATCACATCCTACATTGCTATGTTTGCACAAATGCATAATCTCAGAAGATAAGCCATCACTAATATCAATCATAGCAGTTGGTTTCACATCCAAATCTCCTAGAAGTTTTACAATATCTTTTCTCGCTTCCGGTTTTAATTGCCGCTCTATAATATAAGTGTACTTGTCTAAATCTGGTTGATTATTTGGGTTGACTTTAAACACTTCTTTTTCGCGTTCAAGAACTTGTAACCCCATATACGCACCCCCCAAATCTCCTGTAACAACAAGTAAGTCATTAGGCTTTGCTCCCTTTCTATACACTACATTATCTTCCTTAACTTGTCCAATAGCAGTAACCGAAATTAATAATCCAGAGGTTGAAGAAGTAGTATCTCCACCAACAACATCAACATTATATATTTTAGCTGCTGTATCTATTCCAGCAAACAATTCCTCCAATGCTTCTAAAGGAAATCTATTAGAAACCGCTATTGATACTGTAATTTGTGTAGCCTCAGCATTCATAGCGTAAACATCAGATAAGTTAGCAACAATCGCTTTATAGCCCAAGTGCTTTAAAGGCATATAACTCAAATCAAAATGAACTCCTTCAACTAACATATCTGTTGAAACAACAACTTTCTTGCCACCAAAATCTAAAACAGCTGCGTCGTCGCCAATACCTTTAATTGTACTTTTCTGAGTAATCTTAAAATTTTTGGTTAAATGGTCTATGAGTCCAAATTCTCCTAATTCGCTTAATGGTGTTCGTTGTTGGTTTTTATCTTCTATCATGCTGCAAAGATATATCAATTCTCTCTATTTTTTTGAGAAGAAAACCTACTCAAAATAACTTGTGTTTATTTCAATTTATAATATTTAAAAACAGGGTAAATTACAGGCTTTTCGGATATCCCCTTATTTTTAAAATATGTATCAAAGAAATTCCATGTTACTAAGCCATCATCAGATTGTGGTTCTAGCATATAAAAAATTAAATTAGAAAGTGGTTGTGCCATATCAATCCAATAATCGCCTTTCTTAAATGTTCTTGTTTTTGATACAAATTCTCCCTCTAGAGTTGCCATGTAATGCCCCTCGAACTTACGTAAAGCATTTTTTAATGATTTCACAACAAACACCTCACCAATAGCTCTTTTAGATTTTTTTAGTTCTACCACTTCAACACCTTGCTTCTTTAAATGATCTGCTATATGTTTCATCGCCTTTGGCAAAAAGTAACCTCTTGGTAATGTACTACCAACTTTTACTTCAAACTTTGAGTAGTTTTCAACATCAGGAATTTCAATGATTTTACCTGAACGAATGTATTTTGTGTCGCCTTTTTCATTTTTATAAGGTAAATAATCATATGTTCTAAGTGTAAATTTTTCTTCTAGAGGCACCATTTTAAAACGTACACCTTTTTTTATTTTCCCTGCATTTTGTTTCACATTTCCAATAGCATCTTCTTCGGCCTTCGCGTTAATCGCCGCCATTTTTCTGCCATTAATGTTAGTAAACTCTAATATTTCAGCAACAAATCCATAAGTGCTATTCATACGTTTATAAAAACGATCATGTGCAAAAGCTTCACTTAAAATACCCACTTTATTTCTCAACCCCATTTGATTTACAATGTATCTAGGTTGGTGGTTATAGGTATAAATGGCTTTTGTTGGCCACCCTTGTCTTAAAGAATAACCTCCATAAGGGCCTAACTTAACACCATAATTTTTATCAATAGATTTTAAAATACTTGGTAACATAATGTTCCAAGTAAAATCATAAGGTGCTTTTTCTCCTGCATAGTGATAACTTGGAGCATATGTAACTCCGTAACCATGCCAAGTGCCATTAGTGGTATGCAAATCCACCAACATTTCAGGATCCCATTTCAACAATACATTTTGAATTAAACCCCGGGTTTCAAAAGCTTCCATTTTAATACCGTCTCTATTTAAATCTAAGCCTTGACTGTTTGCTCTTACCCCAACCTCTACAGGACTGTCCTCTTGTGAAGGGCGTCTCCCTTTTTCCATTTTGTCATTAGAATCTGTATTATAAATAGGGGCTAATATTAATATTTGGTTATCTAATAAATATTTTTTGTCTCCCAATAAAATATCTCTCATTAATTGCTGTAATACTTCTTTCCCCTCTACTTCTCCAGCATGAATATTCCCTTGAACATACATAATAGGTTTTCCTGAAGCTTCTGCTTCATGTGGAGAAGATATTTTGGGATTAGCCATTACAATAAGTGGAATGTCTTTCCCTTCTTTGCTTTTACCCAAAAATTCTAAATGAACCAAATCAGATTTACTTTTAATCGCTTCAATGAAGTGCATCACATCTGCATACGTTGATGTTTTTTGATAATTAGATTTTTCTGGGATAGTTATTAAATTTTCACTCCACGGTTTCCCTTGCCCATTAGCTTGAATACATAAAAAAATAAGTGCTGTTTTTAAAAAGCGAGTTATATTAATTGCCATATTATTTATTATTTATATTCAATGTAAGAATAAATATAGTTTAACTATAAAAGACACATGAATTTTATATTATATTTTAACACTCGGTTAACTTTTATAAAGGATTACTCTTTATCTTTTTATTTTTGTTAATTTGGTTCACCTATAGTTTTTAAAAAATTGAACAAATGAAAAATAGAAAAAAAATTGAAAAGGTATTCTTTATCATTTTTTTTGGATGCTTAATAGTATTCTTCAATCAAAGTTGCTCAAACGAAAGCGTTAGCCTTGTTGAAGTCATTGATTCAGATATAGATGGAATAGGCGATTCTCTTGATAACTGTCCCGAAACTGCAAATCCAGATCAAGGAGATATCGATGAAGATGGTATTGGCGACGTTTGTGATGATGACAATGATAATGATGGTATTTTAGACATAAATGACAACTGTCCATTAATTGCAAATCCGGATCAAGCTGATATTGATAATGATGGTATAGGTGATGTTTGTGATAGCGATTCAACTTTAGCTCCATTAAGTCCATGTGTTAATGGTTTTGCTGGCGTTTTCCCATGCAATGATTACGATTTAATGGCTCATATCCCTATTTCAGAATTAGGCGGCGCTGGAGCAGAAGGTAATGATTCTTGGGGATGGACAGATCCTACAACAGGTAAAGAATATGCTTTAGTAGGCACGACAACAGGGTCTGCATTTGTAGATATCTCAAATCCACTTAACCCTATATTACTTGGAACACTACCTACCGCTAGTATAAATAGCCTTTGGAGAGACATTAAAGTATACAATAATTATGCTTTTGTTGTAGCAGATAATGCAAGTGCACATGGCATGCAAGTTTTTGATTTAACACGATTGAGAAACGTAGCAAACCCGCCTGAAGTTTTTAGTGCTGATGCTAATTATAATGGTTTTGGGAGCGCGCACAATATTGTCATCAATGAAGACAGTGGTTTTGCATATGCCGTTGGGACATCTACATTTAGCGGAGGTCCACACTTTATTAATGTACAAAACCCAACAAATCCAGTTGCTGCTGGTGGTTATGCAATTGGTGGCTACACACATGATGCGCAAGTAGTAACATATGATGGTCCTGATAATGATTATTTAGGGCGGGAACTATTTTTTGGTAGTAATGAGGATGAGGTTGTTATTGTTGATGTTACAGATAAAGCCAATCCAATTCATATTTCATCTATAAACTATAATAATGTTGGTTTTGTGCACCAAGGATGGTTTACTCAAGATTTAACTTATTTTATATTAGGAGACGAACTCGATGAACTCAATTTTGGTAATAATTCAAGAACCTTATTTTTTGATTTTACTGACTTAGATAATCCTTCTCTTAAATTTGAATATTTGGGGCCAACTGGTGCCATTGACCATAATGTATATACAACAGACACTAAACTATTTATTGCTAACTATACTGCAGGGGTAAGAATAGTAGATATTACTACTATTGGTAATAGTTCTGTTAATGAGATTGGGTTTTTTGATACCTATCCGGCAAACAATAGCACAAGTTTTCATGGTGCTTGGAATGTATATCCATACTTCCCTAGTGGGAATATCATAATTAGCGATATTGAAGGTGGGTTATTTATCATTAGAAAAAGCACAAATTAATTCCATGAAAAAAAATCAAAGCTTTTTTATACTTTTTTATACTTTTTTGTTAATTTTTTCTTGCTCAAAAGATAATAATCCTATTAAAAATATGCAATTTTTAGGTGTCATTGAATGGTCTAAAAATTTCGGGGGATTACTTAATGATAAAGCAAATTCTGTTATTGAAACTGAAGACGGGAATATTGTTGTTTTAGGAACAACTAGTAGTATTGAGGGGGATATTATAGATAAAACCTTACCAGAAAACGATTTTTGGCTTATTAAAATAGACGGCAATGGTAGCATCCTATGGAGTAAAACTTATGGTGGTAGTAAAGATGATGTGGGGCAACAAGTGATTCAAACTAAGAATGGTGGCTTTGCAATTGTTGGATATAGTAGAAGCGATGATGGAGATGCTACTGTAAATAAAGGATTTCATGATAATTGGTTATTAATTTTAGATCAAGCTGGAAACATTATTTGGGAAAAAAGTTATGGTTTTTCTGGTCATGATCATGCCCATTCAATTTTGCAGACTAATGATGGTGGTTTTTTTATGACGGGATTTTTAGATGTATCATCTTCAGGTGGAGAAGGAAATTCTAAAATACAAAATAGTTTTCACGGTGTAGGAGAGTTTTGGTGTCATAGATTAGATAAAAACGGAAATATTATTTGGAGAAGGTATTTTGGAGGGTCTAATAATGATCGCGCTTATAGCGCAATTCAATCCAATAATGGTGATTTTATTGTAACCGGTTTTTCTGAAAGTAAGGATTTTAATATTTCTAACAGCAAAGGATCTTATGATTATTGGGTAATTAAAATTAGTGCTTCAGGAGAACTAATTTGGGAAAAATCTTTTGGAGGCTCAGAGATAGACCAAGCAAGATCAATTGTAAAAACAGATGACAATAGTTATTTAATAGCTGGCAATTCTTTGAGTACAGATGGAGATATCACCAAGAATTATGGTAGTTCAGATTTTTTCATTGTAAAAATTGATGATAACGGAACTTTAATTTGGAATAAAAATTATGGTGGTTCAGATTTTGATTATGCAACTACGATAAAAAAAGCGAGCAAAGGGTATATAATTTCTGGATATTCAAAAAGCTCTGATAATCAGCTTAACCTTAATTATGGAGATAATGATTTCTGGATTTTGAAAATTAATGATAATGGTAACATCCAGTGGCAAAAAACTTTAGGTGGCTCTAATTTAGATTTGGCTCACGATATAATTGAATTAGAAAATGGAAAAATAATTGTAGTTGGAGAAACTAATAGTTATGATTACGATGTTCATGATAATAAAGGCGCTAATGACATGCTTGTAATTAAAATAAAATAACTTTATTAAACTTCACATAAAAAAACTCCAGTTTAAATCAATTAAATTTTAGGATAACTTATAATAAAAACCTATTTAATTATTAAATAATATAATGTCAGGTTGTATGGTAAAACAGGACTTATATTGTATATTTGCTCTCTATTTAGAAATAATCTATATAAGGATTTATGATTAAAGTATCCGAAATAGCAAAAAAGAAAGTTATTGAGCTCATGCACGAAGAAGGCTATAATTACAATACCGATTTTGTAAGAGTCGGTGTTAAAAGCGGTGGTTGTTCAGGTTTATCTTATGATTTAAAGTTTGATAAAACAAAGGCCCTAGAGGATAAAGTGTTTCAAGACAATGGCGTTAAAATTATTGTAGATAAAAAAAGCTTTTTATATTTAATAGGAACAACTCTAGAATATTCTGGAGGTTTAAATGGTACTGGTTTTGTGTTTAATAATCCAAATGCAAATCGTACATGTGGTTGTGGAGAAAGTTTCTCTTTATAATTTTTACAAAAAAATGAATAAATATACCGAAGACGACTTAAAGAAAGAGCTTGAAACCAAAGAATACGAATATGGTTTTTACACAGATTTTGCATCTGAAACCTTTCCTATTGGCTTAAATGAAGAAATTGTTCGTGAGATTTCACAAAAAAAAGAAGAACCCGAATGGATGACCAAATGGCGCCTTGAAGCCTTTCAAATCTGGAAAGACATGAAAGAACCTGAATGGGCTAATGTAAACTATGAAAAACCAGACTTTCAAGCCATTTCTTATTATTCAGCACCAAACAGCAAACCAAAATATAATAGTATAGATGAAGTTGACCCAGAATTATTGGCAACTTTTGAGAAATTAGGAATCTCTCTAGACGAACAAAAAAAATTAGCTGGTGTTGCCATGGATGTTGTAATTGATTCTGTTTCGGTTGCAACAACATTTAAAAAGACACTTGCAGAGAAAGGAATTATTTTCTGTTCAATCTCTGACGCTATAAAAGAACATCCTGAGCTTGTAAAAAAATATATTGGAACAATAGTTCCTCAAAAAGATAACTTTTATGCCGCCTTAAATAGTGCTGTTTTTAGTGATGGTAGCTTTTGTTACATTCCAAAAGGAGTGCGTTGTCCAATGGAATTATCTACCTATTTTAGAATCAATCAAGCAGGCACTGGGCAGTTTGAACGTACGCTAGTAATAGCAGATAAAGGAAGTTACGTAAGTTACCTTGAAGGGTGTACCGCGCCAAGTAGAGATGAAAACCAATTGCATGCTGCAGTTGTAGAACTTATAGCACTTGACAATGCCGAAATTAAATATAGTACTGTACAAAACTGGTACCCAGGAAATGCTGAAGGTATTGGTGGCGTGTATAATTTTGTAACCAAACGTGGCTTGTGCGAAACCAATGCGAAAATTTCTTGGACACAAGTAGAAACTGGAAGTGCTGTAACTTGGAAATACCCCTCTTGTATTTTAAAAGGAAACAATTCAGTAGGAGAGTTTTATTCTATTGCAGTAACAAATAATTATCAGCAAGCTGATACAGGAACTAAAATGATTCATTTAGGAAAAAACACAAAGTCTACTATTATTAGTAAAGGGATTTCCGCTGGTAAATCTCAAAATAGTTATCGCGGATTAGTACAAGTACATGCTCGAGCTGAAAATGCTCGTAATTTCTCGCAATGTGACAGTTTATTAATGGGAAATAAATGTGGTGCACACACGTTTCCGTATATAGAAGTAAAAAATAAATCAGCGCAAATAGAGCATGAAGCAACTACAAGTAAAATAGGTGAAGACCAAATATTTTACTGTAATCAAAGAGGAATAGATACTGAAAGAGCAATAGCCCTAATTGTTAATGGGTTTAGTAAAGAAGTATTAAATAAACTTCCCATGGAATTTGCTGTTGAAGCACAAAAATTATTAGAAATTAGTTTAGAAGGATCTGTAGGTTAAAAATAATAATAACATGAAAAAAGTAATATTCTTATTTGCTGTAATTGCATTTGTGAGTTGTAAAAACGAAAAAAAAACTGAAGAGAAAAACAATACTGTTGAAAATTTAGAAAAAACAGAAAAACAAAATGATGGATTAACTCTTTTAAAAGGAGAATTTATTTATTATACCTCCCCAGAGGATACCATTGGTGCAGCTGTATTACAAACACATAGTGAAATTTATGCCATAGTAATTAATGATAAAATGCGCGAGCTAAATGCACAGGTTCAAAAATACAAAACTGAAGATACAGACATGGTTCCAGTTGAGATAAGAGGAAAGATAACACCAAAACCTGAGGATGAAGAAGGTTGGGATTTTCGCGTAGAGATTAAAGAAATACTAACCGTAATCAAACCCAATCCTGAGAATAACGAAATTATAACAATAGGTAAAGAGTAAATATGTTAAAAATAAAAAATCTGCACGCAAGTGTTGACAATAAAAGCATTTTAAAAGGCATCAATCTTGAAGTAAAAGCAGGAGAGGTTCATGCTATAATGGGGCCAAACGGATCTGGAAAAAGCACATTGGCTTCTGTAATTGCTGGAAAAGAAGAATACGAAGTAACCAAAGGAAAAATTCTTTTGGAAGATGAGGATATAGACGAGTTAGCCTCTGAAGAACGTGCTCATAAAGGTATATTTATGTCGTTTCAATATCCAGTAGAAATTCCTGGAGTTTCCGTTACTAATTTTATGAAAACGGCAATTAATGAAAACAGAAAAGCTAAAGGTTTAGGAGACATGCCCCCAAACGAAATGCTTAAACTTATTCGTAATAAAGCTGATCTTTTAGAAATAGATAGAAAATTTTTATCGCGTTCGTTAAACGAAGGTTTTTCAGGTGGAGAAAAGAAACGTAATGAAATTTTTCAAATGGCAATGTTAGATCCAAAATTAGCTATTCTAGACGAAACAGATTCTGGATTAGATATTGACGCATTACGAATTGTTGCCAATGGTGTAAACAAATTGAAAAGCAAGGATAATGCCGTAATTATCATTACGCATTACCAACGTTTGCTAGATCATATAGTTCCAGATTTTGTACATGTTCTCCATAATGGTAAAATTGTAAAATCTGGCACTAAAGAGCTTGCTCATGAACTAGAAGCAAAAGGTTACGATTGGATTAAAGAAGAAGTGAAAGCTTAAGCACATGGACTTAAAAGAAAAACTCATATCGTCTTTTTTAGCATTTGAAAATCATATTGATTTAGATGGTTATGTCCACGATATTAGAAGTGAGGCTATAAAAATATTTGAAGACAAAGGCTTTCCTTCCAAAAAAGAAGAAGCTTGGAAATACACCTCATTAAATAGTATCTTAAAACACAATTATAGCGTTTTCCCAAAGAAAGAAAACGCCATTGAATATAGCGATGTTAAAAAGTATTTTATTGATGATATAGATTCATACAAAATTGTATTTATCGATGGGAAATATTCTTCACATATATCGCAAACCACACATGAAGGCATGGATATTTGCTTAATGTCTGCGGCATTAACAAAACCCAAATATCGTCTTGTTATTGAAAACTATTTTAATAAAGCTGCAACCAAAGATGGTATCACCTCTCTAAACACTGCGTTCTCTAATGAAGGTGCTTTTATTCATATTCCAAAAAATAAATTGTTAGCAAAACCAATTCAGATATTACATTTTTCTACGGGAAATGAATCTGCAATTATGTTGCAACCACGCAACTTAATTATTGTTGAAGAAAATTCGCATGTGCAAATTATAGAGCGTCATCAAAGTTTAACCAATAATCCGGTTTTAACCAATAGTGTTACCGAAGTTTTCGCAAAGAAAAGAGCTATTATTGATTATTATAAGGTTCAAAATGATAATAAAAATGCATCGCTAATTGACAATACATTTTTTAACCAACGGCAAGAAAGCCATTGTTCAGTACATACATTTTCATTTGGAAGTAAATTAACGCGTAATAACCTTAACTTTTATCAACACGGAGAGCGTATTGATTCTACTTTAAAAGGAATTACAATTATTGGCAACAAACAACATGTAGACCATAACACACTTGTGCATCATATAGAACCTAATTGTGAAAGTCATCAAGATTATAAAGGTATTTTTGGGGAAAATTCTACTGGTGTTTTTAATGGGAAAATTATAGTCGAAAAAGAAGCTCAAAAAACAAATGCTTTTCAAGCCAATAATAACGTACTCATAAGTGATAAAGCAACCATTAACACAAAACCTCAACTTGAAATTTTTGCAGATGATGTGAAGTGCTCACACGGTTGTACCATCGGACAGTTAGATGATAATGCAATGTTTTATTTACGCTCTCGAGGTATTCCTGAAAAAGAAGCCAATGCATTATTAATGTATGCCTTTAGTAATAATGTACTAAATTCGGTAAAAATTAATGAACTTAAAAAACGTATCAATACCCTTATTGCAAGTAAATTAGGTGTAAATATTGGATTTAACTTATAAATGAAAAATGTTGCACAACATATTGCTTTTGATGTTGACACAATTCGTAAAGATTTTCCAATACTTTCCAGAAAAGTAAACAACAAGCCTTTAGTGTATCTAGACAATGCAGCAACTTCTCAAACACCTCTGGTAGTTATTGATGCCATTGTAGATTATTATTCAAATTACAATGCCAATATACATAGAGGTGTTCATACCTTAAGTCAAGAAGCCACTGACAAATATGAAACTGCGCGATTAAAAATCAAAACCCATTTTAATGCTAAATTTGCTCATGAAATTATATTTACTTCTGGGACAACCTATGGAATAAACCTTGTGTCAAGCGGGTTTTTATCGATATTAAAAAAGGGCGATGAAGTTATTGTCTCTGCTCTTGAGCACCACAGCAATATTGTGCCTTGGCAAATGCTCTGTGAAAAAACGGGAGCTCTTCTAAAAGTGATTCCCATGAATCAAGAAGGTGAATTGGTTATGACTGAGTTTGATAAGCTACTCTCTAAAAACACCAAACTAGTTTTTGTTAATCACGTTTCTAATGCCTTAGGAACTATAAATCCTATAAAAGATATTATCAAAAAAGCCCATGAGATTGGTGCTGCCGTATTAGTTGATGGTGCTCAAGCTGCACCTCATATTAAACCAGATGTTCAAGCTTTAGATGTTGATTTTTATGTGATTTCGGCTCATAAAATGTGTGGTCCAACGGGAATTGGAGCACTTTACGGTAAAGAAGAATGGTTAAACAAACTACCGCCTTATCAAGGTGGTGGCGAAATGATAGCTCAAGTGACCTTTGATAAAACAACTTATGCCGATTTACCACATAAATTTGAAGCAGGAACACCTAACATTTGCGGTGGAATTGCTTTAGGAACTGCACTAGACTATATGAATAATATAGGATTGAATACTATTGCTACTTATGAAAAAGAATTATTAGAGTATGCGACTCGTAAATTACTTGAAGTTGAAGGCTTGAAAATTTATGGCCCCTCTAAACAGAAAACTTCTGTAATCTCATTTAACATACAAGGAATTCATCCGTATGATATTGGAACCATTGTAGATAAGCTTGGGGTTGCCGTTAGAACAGGACACCATTGCGCGCAACCCATTATGGATTTTTATAATATTCCAGGAACTGTTAGAGCTTCATTTTCATTTTATAATACTATTGAAGAAATAGATTTTTTTGTTGATGCTGTAAAAAAGGCAGCTCGAATGTTGTCGTAAGTTTTTGGCTTATTATTTGTGTAATAATCTATGCTAAGTAAAAATAATATGAAAATTATACTGTCTTTTCTCGCTATTATTTTAATTACTAAAGATTGTAATAATACAACTGCATTTAATAATGCTCAGGAAAATGAAATAACTATAATTTATCAAGCATCTTCAAGAGGCAGTTTTGAAGAAATCACGGTATCTAAAGATTCTTTCTCAATCAGTACTGATAGAGCTAAAAAAGATATTGCATTTTATAAAACAACTACTAAAGACTGGGACGACATCTTAAAATTATTAGAAATCATAGAGATTAATCAATTACCTAATCTCAAAGCACCAACATCTATGAGGCAGTATGATGGGGCAGCTCATGCAACCCTAACCATTACTAGAAGTAAAGAAAAGACAAAAGCTAGTACTTTTGACCATGGATATCCTCCTGATAATATTAAAACCCTTGTTGAAAAGCTTTTATCCTTTAAAAAATTAGCTTCAAAACAATAAAGGAATTGTATTTTTGTGAAAAAAATAATGGGAACTATAAAGGACATACAAAAAGAAATTATCGATGAATTTTCATTGTTTGACGACTGGATGCAACGGTATGAATATATGATAGATCTTGGGAAATCATTACCTTTAATTGACAGTAAATACAAAACTGAAGACAATCTTATTAAAGGCTGCCAAAGTAAAGTTTGGGTTCATGCAGCAATGAAAGATGATAAAGTAATCTTTACTGCAGATAGCGATGCTATAATTACAAAAGGAATTATTGCTATATTAATACGTGTGTTTTCTAATCAGCATCCTAAAGATATTATTGCTGCTAAAACTGACTTTATTGATTTTATTGGATTAAAAGAGCATTTATCTCCAACAAGAGCAAACGGATTGGTAAGCATGATAAAACAATTAAAAATGTATGCATTAGCGTACCAAACACAATTGAACTAATGAGCGAAACAAAAATAGACACCAATGCCTTAGGCGAAAAAATAGTTCGCGTTATAAAAACCATATATGATCCTGAAATTCCAGTTGATATTTACGAGCTAGGACTCATTTATGATGTTTTTGTTAATGAAGATTACGATGTTAAGATTTTAATGACCTTAACTACACCAAATTGTCCCGTTGCAGAAACATTACCTATGGAAGTTGAGGAAAAAATAAAATCTATTAATGAAGTGAAAAGTGCTGAAGTTGAAATTACTTTTGACCCCCCTTGGAATCAGGATCTAATGAGTGAGGAAGCTAAACTAGAATTAGGAATGCTCTAAATTGGTTGAAAATAATCAGAATTCAGTATTTCAAAAAGACACCATTATATGCCTGAAGAAATCATAAATCGCGTTGCTAATAGTAAACTAATAACAATTGACCTTGAAGATTATTATCCTGAAGGGAAACGGCTTTTATTTGACATTAAAGATTGGTTATTTGAAGGCTTAGTACTTCGTGAAAAAGATTTCAGACAAAAAGCTCGTACTCATAATTGGGAGCAATATAAAAATTGCTTTGTTGCGCTTACGTGTACTACCAATGCTATAATTCCTACTTGGGCTTTTATGCTCATCGCAACACATATAGAACCTTATGCCACTAAAGTTGTTAAAGGAAATCTTGGTGCTTTAGAAACTTCCATTTATCAAGATATTATTAATGCTCTTGATGTTTCTGCATTCATTGATAAGCCAATCATCATAAAAGGGTGTTCCAATAAACCTGTCCCTGCTAATGCATATGTAATGCTAACCAATAAGCTAAAACCAATTGCAAAATCAATTATGTATGGAGAGGCCTGTTCTTCTGTCCCGCTTTTTAAACGTAAATAGTTTATTCCATTTACTAATAATCAAGCTTTTGTAATAAAATAATTTTGTTGCTAATAATCTAAGCAGTTATATTTATATCCATAAAAGTCTTCAAAATGAACAAAAAACTATTTCTCATACTTTTCTTTTTACT